>JALYWD010000736.1 GCA_030852885.1 Chloroflexota bacterium
GTTGCCGGCCCCGGCGACCCCGGCTACATGAGCATGACTCACTTCGAGATCGCCGTCTGGAAGCTGAAGTCGAACGGCAACCACGAATCAGTGCCCTTCGACGGCCCCAACGCGATTGCCGGCCAGGCCTTCCCGGACACCGGTGGCACGAACCAGTACATGGACGCGCGCGTTAGCCCGTAGACGAAGGGGGAGACGCCTCTGCGGAGGCTTGGGGGAGACGGCCTGCGGGCCTGAGGGGGCCGCTTCGCTCAGGGGGTGAAGAGGGAGAGTGCTCAGTTCGACGACGCACACCTTCGGACGAATTTCTCCTTCCCCCTAAGTGCGAAGCACGTCTCCCTCTAAGCTAAGCGTCTCCCCCTTAGCTCCCTCAGGAGCGTCTCCCCCTCAGAGGAGGTACGCCTCCAGCTCGTTCCGGTCCAGGATGCTGATGCGCAACTGGCGGTCGATCGCGATCATCTTGCGTTTCGTGAAGCCAACCAGGACTTCGTTTACCCGGACGCGCGTGGCGCCGACCAGGGCGGCGAGGTCAGATTGGGTCACGCGCAGGGGAATCTGGACGCTGCCGTCAGCCTGCGTCTCGCCAAGTGCGTCGGCGAGCGCCAGGAGTTGCCGCGCCACACGGCCATGCACATCCAGCGTGGCGACCGCCTGCAGTTGCGCGTTGGCCAGGCGCAAGCGGCGCGCCATCAGGCGCAACAGGTTTTCGGTAATGGCGGGAATATCGCGTCGCAACTGCTCAAACGTGTTGCGGTCGATCCAGACCAGCGTCGAAGGCTCCAGCGTGGCGACATCGGCCGAGCGGCCTGATCGGTCCGCCAGCGAGAGTTCGCCCACGATTTCGCCTGGACCCAGCAGCGCCAGCGTGAGTTCCTTGCCGTTGCTTTGCAGCGTCGAGACCTTCAGTGTGCCATCAAGGACGACGTAGACCACCTCTCCCGGTTGATTGGCGTAGAGAATCGTGGCGCCCGACGGGAACCGCGTGCGCCCGAGGAGATCATTGATGCGGACCAGTTCACTGGGGGAGCAGCCACGAAAAAGCTCCACATTCCCCAATTCCCGAACATCCGAAACAGCAGGCATTTACTGACTCCATTGTCCAGAGATCATGCACGTTGCACCGTATCATGGCGAGGCCGTCTCGCGCCTGTTCCTCGCTTGACAGATTCCCTGCCAGATGTCATGCGGCGGCGGGCCGCATCCTGTGGTGCAATAGCCTTACCAGGCCGCGGTGGACGCGGCCAGATCTCCTGGCGCCGGCAGGCGCATGGCCAGCTCGGAGGCAGACCATCATGACCCGAACATCCCTGTCTATCCCCCGGCGCCGCATGCTGGCTGCCGGACTTGGCGCCGCGGCGCTCACGTTGCCCAGGGCCGTCCTGGCGCGCACGATCCTGCAGCGCGGCATGAGCGGCGGCGGCCTGGCGCAGCTCGAGGGCGGCGACGAGCCGCGCCTGGCGAACTTTGGGCTCTTCGCCTCGGCGGTGCAGCTCCCGGAGGGACAAAATCTGGTGCTTGGCTCGATCCAGTGGATCGAAGCCGGGACGAGTCTGCAACTGCAAAGCCTCGAGGTCACACAGTGCATTCCCATCCCGGGCCGCACGGACGGCGCCGAAGTGCGCGGCCGTATGCAGGTGAATGGCGAGGGCGACTACCCCTTCGTGGCGCGGGCCATGGATGGCGGCGCTCCCGGTTCGGCGCTGGACCGCGTAGAGCTGGAAGTGAACACCGGCGGCGCACTCGATGGTGATGCTGCGCCCGGCAGCGACGACGAGTTCATCTACAGCGCCGCTGGCAACCTGGTGGCCGGCGACGTGCAGTGGATCATCGCGGATATCGAGGTCTAGCGCACCGGGCAAATGGCGTGAGTGCCGCGGCCACGGAAAATTGTCAGGCGCGCGCCCAAATACCCTGTCATTCTGAGCCCGCAGGCGAAGGATCTCGTTCTCTGAGCTTGTCGAAGGATCTCGTCTTCAGCGCGGATAGCAGCTTGGCGAACTCACTCGACAAGCTCGAGACGACACGTATGTTGTACGTCTCCCTAGTACAGCAGCGGGATCTGGCGGAAGCCCCGGAAGAGCGCGCTCCATTGCAGATCGGCCGCTGAGGTATCCAGCCGCAGGTCCGGGTAGCGGCGGACGATCGTCTCCAGGGCGACGCGTCCTTCAATGCGGGCGAGCGGCGCGCCGAGGCAGACGTGAATCCCCTTGCCGAAGGCAAGGTGCCGGTTGGCGTCTGGCCGGGTGATGTCGAATGCGTCGGGGTTCGCGAAGCGGCGCGGATCGTGATTGGCGCTGGCCAGCCCGAACGCAACCTCGTCCCCCTTGCGCACCAGCGTCCCGGCCACCGCCATGTCCTCGGTGGCGGTCCGGCGCGCCACAAAGTCAACCGGGCCCCAGTAGCGCAGGACTTCTTCGACCGCATTCTTCGTCAGGTCCGGGTCTGCCTGCAGCTTCGCCAGTTGCTCAGGGTGAGTCAGCAGCGCCACCACCCCGTTCTCGATCAGGTTGACGGTCGTGACGTGCCCGGCCAGGTACATGAGGAAGACTGTTGCGATGGCTTCCTCCTCCGTGAGCTTGTCGCCCTCTTCCTCGATCAGGACCATGCGGGAGATCATGTCGTCGCCGGGGTACGTGCGCTTGCGGGCGAAGAGGTCCTTCAAGTACGCCACGAACTCGCGTAGTCCCTCCCGCACCTGGCTATCGAACGCGGCGTCACTCCCCCGGTCCACCTGGAGCAGGTACTCCGTCCAGCCCTTGATGCGCTGGCGGTCCTCCCGCGGCATGCCCAGGAGGTCGGAGATCACCGTGACCGGGAAGGGATAGGCAAACTGGGAGACCAGCTCCATCCGCCGGTGACCAGGCGCTTCGCCCCGCTTGCTGGCCCCGGCTTCCACCCGATCCAGCAGATCATCCACCGTGGCCTGGATCTTGGGGCGCATCGCCTCCATGCCGCGCCCGGTGAAGCTCGGCTGCACCAGCTTGCGGATGCGGGTGTGATCGGGCGGATCGAGCGAGATGATGCTGCGCGAGATGGGGCGCAGCTCCTCCGGCGCCTCGGCGCGCTCTCCATCTGGCGCCTGGATCGTGCGCGCCAGATCAACCGAGAAACGGCTATCCAGCAGCGAGTCAATGACGTCGTCGTACCGGGTGACGAACCAGGCCGGCCCACCGCCGAAGAATTCGCGGCCAGTGACTTCGGTGTCCTGCGTTTTTGGTGCGCCAAGCTGCACCTGTGCCACGCGCTCCTGCTCGCGCAGGTCCGCGTAGGTTTCGTAGGCGGTCGCCATGAACGCCGAGTCGAAGCGGTTCAACTCCGGCAGGTCCTCTGCCTGAACGGCCCGGGTGGTGATCGGGTCATTGTCCGTTGTGGCCAAGAGCATCCTCGCTGTCTTGCCTGCCGGGTACGAACGTTATGCCTGAGGTGGGATGCCTTTGCGTCAGGCGCTCTGCCGCCTGCTCGCCGTAGTCTCTGTCTCGTCCCATGCACCGTCATCGATGATGGCGCCAGCCGGCACGGGCGTAACGGCCTCCAGCGCGGTGACCGCCTGTGCCAGCAGGGTCAGCGTGCGCTCGGCGGCAGCCATGTCCTCGGGGCTTGCCAGGTCCAGTTGCGCCGTCAGTTCGGTAATTAGCCCCTGCGAGATCGCCGTGCTGGCAGCGGCTCCCGCCGGCGTCATCACGATGTGTTGCCGCCGCCGGTCCACCGGATCAGCCTCGCGCCGCACCAGCCCGCGCTGCTCCATGCGGTCCAGCAAACCCGTGACGACCGCGCGGTTCACACGCAGCCGCCGGGCAATGAGCACCGGAGAGGTGACGCCGTCCCGCAGCGCAAAGAGCACGGCGAGTTGACGCAGGCTGGGGTCCTGCTCGCTCCGGTTCGCCTGCACGGCGGTGGCGGCCCAGCGGTGCAGGCGGGTGGTGACCTCCAGGAGATGGCGCGCCAGGTCCTCGGTGCGTGGAGTACTGTCCATCTGACCATCCTGCCGGCTATCGGGAATACTGTTTCTCATATGAACAGTATACCCTATGAATGGCGCGGCCAGATGGTGTGACAGGCCTGGTCAGGGTCAGTCGGCGGCCGTGCCACCCTTCTTGCGCCGCTTTACGGCCTTTGGGCGAGTGATTGGCGTGGAGGGAAGCGGCAATTCGCTCTGCTTCAGGAAGTAGAGCGCCATGCGCAGGCCCAACCCGAGCAGGAGGAGCAGGATCAGCCAGGAGAGCGCCAGGTCGATGGCGGTGACGGTGTTGAGGCTCTGCGGCATCAGGATCGAGCGGATACCCCAGACACCAAGGATGAGGCTACCAATCCCAAGCGCCAGGTCATTCAGGCTGCGCGTGAGGAGCGCCATCAGGGCGGAGACGCCGATCAGGACCACCAGCACGATAGCCAGGACCTGCAGGTACGCCGGCCGCGAGATCACGACATCGTTCACGCTCTGGAACCCGTAGGGATCCGTCACCGAGTGCATGGTTACCGGGTCGATGGACGTGGGCGCTTTCATGATCATATCGGGAATGCGGTTTTGCAGCGTGTTGACGGACCCGGATGCGGCGATCATTTCCGGAGTCAGTTCGATCACCGTGCCATCGGCCAGGGTGGCGGTGCCACCGATCCCCAGCAAGAACCGATACTCGTCAAAGGGATAGAGACTTGGTTGTCCACGCACGGGCAGCACAATGGAATTGCTGAAGACCCGATCCTCCGGCTTGAGCGTCAGCGAAGCGGAGGGTGGCAGGCCTCGGCGCGTGTCAGCATCATCGTCCAGGGATGCCAGGATGAGATCGACCTGGGGGCACGCGCTGGAGCAGTTCCGGTTGCCTGAGACGGCAATGGTGACCTCGCCGGTCGATTCATCCAGCCCCACCAGCCCGAAGTTGATGTACGTGCTGTCGTGCTGGGCCTCGTCCGCCTGCTGTTCATCGATGGCCTGGCCAGTGGCAAGAAGGTAGAGCGTATCGGGACCGCGTCCCAGCACTTCCTGCATGCTGCGAATGGCAATCGGCAGCACCAGGAGGATGACTAGCAGCAACGTTACCGTCAGCGCCAGTGCGATGCGGTGCAGCCGCCGGCGGCTGGCCGAGGTGGCTGGTGAAGCGGGAGCCTGGTCGGTCATAGGGGGTTCTCACACGTCGTTTATCGGGCCTGCCGGGCTGCCCGCGTTCTTTCGAGGTGGCCGTTCAACACTACCGCACATTGGGGCAATACGTTGGCCGGGCCCCGTGTCTGAACGCAACCCGGCGAAGGCCGTGGGGATGTTCCCCAAATGACAGGCCTCCTGTTCCGTTCCTGACAGCCTGCATCGCGGCAATAACCCAGACTCACCCTAGGTTATTCGTCATCCACCTCAGGGAGTCTGGAAATGGACAGCACACGATTCGATCGCATTGCCGCCGCGCTGCATGGTGAAACCGGCCGCCGCGATACCTTGCGCCTGCTCGGCGCGTCGCTGCTCGGTGTTGGCGGCCT
>JALYWD010000013.1 GCA_030852885.1 Chloroflexota bacterium
GCGTGCTCGGCCTCAGCCATGGCCTGATGATCGATATCGCGGGGATCAGCGAGATTGCCGCGATGCATGAGTTCGTGCTCATCCTGGGCAGGATCATGCCCGGCATGCGGCGAGGTTGCGAGTGTCCTGGTCGGCTGGTGGTGGGTATGGCTGTCCATCAGTGTGCGCTTTCGGATCGAAGATGATGGGTTGCCGCGGCCGGTCGCGTGTTGCGATTGGCGGCTGCCCTGGAGTGAGACGCAGGACCCCAGGACGGAAAAGCGTCCGTCCATCTGGGTACGTAGCAAGAACCTGACCGCCGGTGTGCCTGCACGAGACCGACGGTTCGGTCACTCCATGAGGGATGACGCTCAGCTGGTGCTGGCGGAGATGGCGAGCAGTTCCTGCAGGCAGTGCTCCAGCAACTGGTGCGGGAAGTCGTCAGCCAGACGGTAGTAGATGACCCGTCCATCACGCCGCGGCTGGACCAGCCCACGTGCCCGAAGCGTCTTCAGCGCGTAGCTCGATTGGTCCATGGAGATATCGAGTGCCAGCGCCAGATCGCCGACACACAGCTCATCGACCGAAACCAGGGCGAAGAGCACGCGCAGGCGGATCGGATCCGCCAGCAGAGTGAGCAGCGACGCCAGGTCTTCCGCCTGGCTGGTTCCCAGTGTGACCTCGCGCGCTCGGTCAACGTTGGACGCATCAACGGGGCGGGCGTGCGTCATCTGGATCATCAGTCGTCCTCCTGCGATTGTGTTGACAGCGAAATGGAAACTGGGGCATGCGGGAGGTGCGCCGGCAGCGACCGGAGTATCCCGGTCGCTGCCATGGCTCGCACGCATCACCTGGCGGACTGTCACAGGATGGCAAGGTCCGTTTCCGCGCCGGTCTCATCGGCTCGCTGGGTACGCCTGGTGGTGATAGCCACGATCACGACCGGGGCGGCTGCCAGGATCACGCCTGCCGCCACGAGGAGGGCGGAGGCGTACCCCTCAACGAGCGCCGTACTCGCTGCCGTCACCAGGGATGTATCTCCCACCTCCCGGCCGCGGTAGAGGGCGGTGAGCGCATCAGGCAACCGGGCGGCGGTTACGGTCACCGATACGGTCGACAGGAGCGCGAGTCCGAGCGCGACACCAAGCTGTTGGGCGGCATTGAGCAGCGCCGACGCAATGCCGGAATCCTCGGGCTTCACGCCGTAGACGGCGGTAAGGGTCAGCGTGACGGCGCTCATGCCGAACCCGAATCCCACGGCGAAGATCCCGGGCACGATATGCCCCACATAGTCGGCTTCTACGCCCACGGTGGACAGCCAGAACACGCCGCCACTGGCGATCAGGACGCCGGCGATGAGGAGCGCGCGTGGCGCGAAGCGGGCGACCAGTTTGGAACCCGCACCCGCGGCAAGGACGAGCCCAACGGCGAAGGGCAGCCAGGCCAGGCCGGTCTGGATCGGGCTATAGCGCAGGATGTGCTGCATATAGAGCGTCACCAGGTAGAAGGTTCCCATGGGACCAGCGCCGAGGAGCAGCATGCTGAGGTAGGACCCGGCGCGGTTGCGGTCCTGGAACAGGCGAAGCGGCAGCAGTGGGTCTGCGCTGCGCGCCTGGATGACAAGAAACAGCGGGAGCAAGACCGCGGCGGCGGCAAACAGCCCGAGTGTGAGACCGTCGGTCCACCCGTGCTCACCGCCGTAGGTAATGCCGTAGACGAGTGCGGCCATGCCGCCGGTCCCGATGATGACGCCAGTGATGTCGAGGCGTCCGGTGTGCCGATCTGCTCCGACCAGCGTGCGCGTGCCGGCGAGCACGGCGAGACCAATGGGCACGTTAATGAAGAAGACCCATCTCCACCCGAGAAACCCGGTCAGGATACCGCCAAGAAGCAGGCCCAGGACGATGCCGAGCGCCGACATGGCCCCGTAGACGGCGACCGCGTTGTTTCGAGGTTTGCCCTGCGGGAAGGTGGTGGCGATAAGCGCCAGGGCGTTCGGCGCGGTGATTGCCGCGCCGATGCCTTGCAGCGCACGCGCGGCGATCAGCAAGCCACCGGTTGGCGCGAGGCCGACCAGGAGCGACGCGGTCGTAAACAGGAGGATGCCCCCCTGGAATACCCGGCGACGTCCGAAGAGATCGCCGGCCCGCCCGCCGAACAGCAGCAGACTGCCGAAGGCGAGGATGTAGGCGTTGATGACCCATGGCAGGGTTGCTGGAGAGATGTTCAGCTCGTTCTGGATGGTGGGCAGGGCAACGTTCGCGATGGAGTCGTCCAGCACCAGCATGAGTTGGGCGGTAGCGATCACCAGCAGGGCGATACCAAGCCGGCCACTCATGGGGGAGGTGCTGGGTTGGTTAAGAGGCGTGGGAGATGTGACAGGCACCGATGAACTCCTTAAAGTATCGGATCCGCCCGCCCACGTGGAGCTGCGGAGATGCTTATTTCCGCATTGTCGTACGGATATGCGTGTATGTCAAATACCCCAGGGGGTATACTGAGGATGCCGGGATGGGTGTTCCAGAATCAACGTCCACTAACGTGTACTTTGCCGTAGGTTTTGAGACCACGCGGTCATGGAAATTGGCTCTGCCCGAATCTCGATCGGGGAGCAATCCTCACCCTGCACCGCGCTGCCCTCACGGCCGCTGGCTGCCGCACGCTGTCTGGCGGCGTACCCGCCTGGGCCGGTACCAGGAGCAACGCATTGCCGTCCGGAATCAGGCGCTCCAGGGTCTACGCTCCTTGTCCAGCCCGCACGGGCCTGCATGCACTTGCGGTGGCCCCTGATCACCCAGCCAACGGCGGCAGCGCACGTCTGCCGCCGTGCCAGGTCACTGAGAGCGCACGATCCGAGCGCAACGGCGCCCAGACCGCAATGTGGCGGTCCTTCTCGAGCAATTCGGGCCATGCGTCGTGCCACGCTTGCCGGTAGGGCCGCCTCGCGTTCGACAGCTACAGCGGCCGATTCGACTATCAAATGAGAGGTCATCAGCACCCTGAGTGAATGCAGGAGGCAGCATGTCCCAGGTCCACGTGCATAACTTCGCGATCTCGCTCGACGGGTTCGGCACCGGGGAGGGGCTCACGCTGGAGGCCCCGTTCGGGCACGCCGGGGAGCGGCTGCACGCGTGGATGTTCGCCACCCGCTTCTGGCACACCATGGTCGGGGAACCGGGCGGTAGCACGGGGGTTGATCACGTCTTCGCGGACCGCCATGCGGTGAATGTCGGCGCCGAGATCATGGGCCGGGGCAAGTTCGGGCCTCCCGACGGTGGGCCGTGGACCGGCGTGGGCACCGACGACGAGTGGCGCGGCTGGTGGGGGCCGCATCCCCCCTTCCACTCCCCCGTGGTGGTGCTCACCCACCACCCGCGTCCCCCGATCGCGATGGAAGGCGGCACCACGTATCACTTCGTGGATGCCACGCCGCAGGCGGCGCTGGCCCTGGCGCGGGAGCTGGCGGAGGGGCGCGATGTGCGCATCGGGGGCGGCCCGGCCACGATCCGCGACTTCCTGGCCGCTGATCTGATCGATGTCTGCCACC
>JALYWD010000070.1 GCA_030852885.1 Chloroflexota bacterium
GTCACCGCGTGTATCGGGTGCAGGCATCGTTCCCCGGTGGTGGGGTAGGCCGAGATCTCTCGACTGCGCTTGAGATGACACCTGTAGGGGGCGGTGGAAAGGTGACAGGCGGCATGCGAGGCGTGAGAACGAGATCCTTCGCCTGCGGGCTCAGGATGACAGATGAAGGCGGACGGCGGCGCGGGATCAGGCTGAATGCGAGAGGGTGAGCCACTCCGGCGCTTCCTCTACCTTCATCCGCGAGGAACCTGCCAGGCGTGAGAACGTCCCGATTTCAGTCAACGATCAAGGCTGGTTGCCCTTCGTCTTCGGCGTGTTCGGCTCCGCGTCCCACTCCTGCCAGGAGGCGGAGTAGAGCGCCACGCTGGGGTAGCCGAGCCAGCGCAGGGTAAAGTCGGTGACGGCGGAGCGCGCGCCAGTGGCGCAGTACGGAACGACGTGCTTGTCCGGCATCACGCCAGCCGCCGCGTACATGGCGCGCAGGTCATCCGCTGGGCGCCAGAAGGGTGGGCCGTCCTCGCCGACGTTGCGCAGGAAGTTGACGTTGACGGCGCCCGGGATGTGGCCGCGTTCGTACTCCTCCGGCGTGCGCGCATCCACCAGCACCCACGCCGGATCTTCCAGGCGCCCAACGATCTCCGGCAGGCGGGCCAGCATCTCCCAGCGCCGCTCTGCCGCAGCCGGTGGCGAACTGGCCACGCTGGGGCTGGCCGGGTCCGGCGCATCCTCGCCACGCGCCTGGCGCCAGGCCGGGAAGCCGCCATCCAGCACCTGTACGTTGGCGTACCCCAGCAGGCGCATCACCCACCAGGGCCTGGGCGCGAAGAGCGAGCCATCGTCATAGATGACGATCGCATCGTCCCGGTTCAGGCCAACTCGCGCGAAGAGCGCCGACATGTTGTCGGCCCAGCCGGTCACAGCGGCGTCATCGACCGTATCCATCAGCTCCATTTCGTGCCAGTCGACCAGTTGGGAGCCGGGGATGAAGCCCCGCGCCTGGGCGGCATCACCCGCCAGGGCGACCGGGCGAAACGCTGGATCGTCCAGCAGCGGCAGGACATCCGCCGCCGCGATCAGGTGATCGGGTTGGGTGACGAGGGTGGGCTGTGGCGTTGCCTGGCCCGACGCTCGTTCAATCCGGGTGATCGCCAGACTGGCTCCCGCGGCTATTCCGCCCAGCACCACCCGGCGTCGCGTGACGCTGCCGCTCGCTTGCCCTGCCATGCGCGCTCTCCTCCATTTGTTGCCGTGCATTACCACCGGGGCCCATGGCCCCGGGCATCTGGTCAATTGCAGGAATCTTTCACGAACCCTGCCGCGCGTACAAATTTGCGTTTCCATGGTGCGCGTTTGCTTTCGATATGGTAAAACCCATGCGCATTGACAAGTGGAACTGGTCCTCCGGGGTAGAGCCTGGAGAGCCGCAATGCTGGCGGGAAGCGGCATGGCGGCGAGACGCCGCACGGCAGCGGCGCCAGATCAGCCAATTGGGAGTCTGCCAGCGCTGGCATAGCGTACGGCCTGGCAGGTGGAAAGTCTTCACCAGGAGCGCAACGTGGCGAACTCCGTCGTGGTCATGAATGGGTCGAATGGCTCTCACAATGGGGACCATGTCCGTCTCTCACGCAAGCAGCGCGCGGTCGTGTCCTACATCGAGCACAATCCCAAGTTCGCGGCCTTCGCGACCGCGGGGGAACTCGGTGGGCGGGTGAACGTGCATCCCTCAACCGTCGTGCGCCTGGCGCAGTTGCTGGGGTACGACGGCTTTCCGGAGTTTCAGGCGGCGATACGCCACACCTATCTCTGTTCGCTGGATGCGATTTCGCTGAATCCGCCGCACACGCCGAGCCGCTTCGCCGACATTGTGACCTCCTCGCTGGACCAGGACCTGCGAAACCTGGCCACGACCCGCAACTCCCTGGACGGCAAGACGGTGCAACAGGTAGCCCGGCTGGTGGAGGCTGCGCCCGCCTCCCTGGCCATCGGCGGCGGGAGTCATGGCGGCCTGGCGATCATCTTCAGCCACCTGTGCCGGTTCATGGGGCTGCCCGTGGACGCCGAGATCCGGGGCGGGATGTCGCTGGCGGCGCGCCTCTCGCAGGTGCAACCGGGGCATGTCGTGTTCGGCAGCTCGGCCTGGTGGGTCCTGAATGACACGCGCGAGGCGCTGGCCATCGCGCGGGAGCAGGGCGCCACCACGATTGCGATCGCGGATAGCCGCGCTTCCCCGCTGGCGCAGGTGGCGGACCACACCCTGATCACCCGCAGCGAGAGCGTGTGTTTCAACCAGTCGCTGGTCGGGCATCTGGCGATCGTGAACGCCATCGCGGCGGAGATTGCCACCAACGGCAGCCCGGAGATTCAGCAGCGCATGGTGCACTCGACCAACATCGCGGAACGCCTGGGCGCGGTCTGGCAGCACACGGGAACGGAATTCGAGGGGGGGGACGCTCCTGCGGGAGCTTAGGGGGAGACGCTCCTGAGGGAGCTCAGGGGGTGTCACTTCGTTCAGGGGGTGAAGGAGAACGAGGGGGAATGATCATCCGTCTTTCTCCTTCACCCCCTGAGCGCGTGAGCGCGTCTCCCCCTTAGCGCCGCAGCGCGTCTCCCCCTGAGCGAAGCGTCTCCCCCTCGTCAGGCGTAGGTTTCGGCGGCGAAGTCCGGCGTGGCCACGCCCTGCTCTTCCAGCCAGCGCTCGGCGTCCATGGCCGCGCGGCAGCCATCGCCGGCCGAGGTGATGGCCTGGCGGTAGCGGCGGTCGCGCACGTCACCGGCAGCGAAAACGCCGGGGATGTTGGTGGCGGTGGTCACGGGGTCCTGCCTGGCGATGTAGCCGTGGTCATCCAGCTCGATCTGCCCGGCCACCAGGTCCGTGTTCGGCTTGTGGCCGACCGCCACGAACACGCCGTCCACGGGCAGCGTGCTCTCCTCGCCGGTGGCGGTGTTGCGCAGGCGCACGCCCTCGACGCGGTCGTCGCCGACCACTTGCTCCACCACCGAGTTCCAGATGAACGCAATCTTGGGGTTCTCCTGCGCCCGCTGCTGCAACACCTTGCTGGCGCGCAGGCTCTCGCGGCGGTGGATCACGGTCACCTTGCTGGCGAAGCGCGTCAGGAAGAGCGCCTCCTCCAGGGCGGAATCCCCGCCGCCGACGACGGCAATCTCCTTGTCCCGGTAGAACCAGCCATCACAGGTGGCGCACGTGGAGACCCCGCGCCCGAACATCTCATCCTCGCCAATCGCTTCCATGCGCTTGGCGCTGGCGCCGGTGGCCACGATGACGCTGTTGGCGTAGATGGTCTTGGTGGCGGTATCGATCTCGAAGGGGTAGACGGAGAAATCGACGCTCTCGACGTCGATTGTCTGCACTTCGGCCCCGAAGCGCTCGGCCTGCATCCGCAGGTCGTTCATCATCTCCGGGCCCAGCACGCCTTCGGTGTACCCCGGAAAGTTCTCGACATCACTGGTCAGTACGAGCTGACCACCCCAGTAGACACCGCCAAGCACCAGCGGGTTGAGCGCGGCGCGCGCGGCGTAGATAGCGGCGGTGAGGCCGGCCGGTCCTGATCCGATGATGACGACTTGTCGCGGTTCGTCATTGAACGACATCTGTTCCTCCTGGATCCCTGGCGACAGCGTCAACGTTTTACGGTGTCGATGGGGTATCGTCTGGTGCGCGTGTTTGAGTTCATGGTTTTCAGCCGCGCATCATGGTGAAACTCCGCGCGGCTGTCGCGCATTCTACCAATCATGTAACGCATGACACGCTCTGTGTGATCCAATGTGCGGTTGCGCCGGCAAGGCGCTCGTGACAACGATCAGGAAAGGACTCTGCCCTCGATGACCGAACCGAATCCCGGGATAGACAACAAGCCGAGCCGGGCGGAAGCCTCCCGCCAACGCCGCTCGGCTCGCGCCATTGCCGCCGAACGGCAGCGCAAGCAGACGACCATGCGCACCGTTGCCATTGCCGTGGCGGCGATTGCGCTGGTCGCGATTGTTGGCTTCTTCCTCTTCAGCCGGCAGCAAACGTCAATGGCCGTGCCGGAGGGAATGCAGGACTTTGCCTACCAGGGCGCGCAGCACTCCGAAGATCCGGTGACCTACACCGAGCACCCACCGGTTGGCGGCGTGCACAACCCGGTCTGGCAGAACTGCGGCTACTACGCCGCCCCGGTCCCGAACGAAACCGCCGTCCACTCGCTGGAGCACGGCGCGGTCTGGATCACCTACCAGCCGGATCTGCCGGCAGACCAGGTGCAGAAGCTGAAGGAACTGGCGGAAGCGCAGTCGTACATCCTGGTCAGCCCCATGGATGACCTGCCGTCACCGGTGGTGGCCTCGGCCTGGAACCACCAGGTGCAACTGGAGAGCGCCGATGATCCCGGCCTGGACGGCTTCATCCGCCTCTACCGCCTGAGCCGGGAAGCTCCGGAGCCGGGCGCTGCCTGTGCCGGCGGCTCGTCAGCGACGCTCTAGCCATGAGCGACCTGATTGCGAACGACGTATTGGAGACCGACGATCAGCCTGTACGCCAGCGCAGTTGGCTGCCGCTCATCCTGGGCCTGGCCGCGCTGGCGCTGGCCATCATGGCGGTGACCGCCATGGAGAGTGGCCGCCCACCCGGCGACACCTCGCTGGAGGCCGGCTTTGCGCGCGACATGATGGTGCACCACGACCAGGCGGTGACCATGGCCATGCTGATCCGGGACCGCACCGAGGACCCGGTGCTGCGCTCCATGGCGACGGACATGGTGCTCACGCAGCAGAACCAGATTGGGCAGATGTTTGGCTGGTTGAACCTGTGGGGGCTGCCGGCCACCGGCACCCAGCCCGCGATGACCTGGATGGGGCACCCGACCACGGGCCTGATGCCGGGGATGGCAACGCCGCGGCAGATCGCGGACCTGGCCTCGCTCAGTGGCACGGAGGCGGACATCGCCTTCCTGCACCTGATGATCCCGCACCACGAGGCCGCCATTCCCATGGCGCAGGCCGCGCTGGACAACAGCGATGTCCCGGCCGTGCGCGACCTGGCGCGCCAGATCCTGGCGGCTCAGGAGGTGGAGATCGCCAATATGCAGACGATGCTGGACGAGAAGGAAGCCGAGGCTGGGGAGTAGGGACGGGAGCGCGCTTCATCCACGGATCGACGTGGCCTTTGTCTGGGTTCTCTGCCACGACAGGCGGTGAAGCTCCAGAGCTTGTTGCTGCCCCACAATGGAGAGTCGAATGATCATCCGGGAGTGGCGCGAGGCAGATCGGGGGGCACTCACCAGGTTGGCGAAGTCTGCTCCGGATCGCGATACCGGCGACGCCATACTGGCAGCGCTGCACGTCCCGGCTGAGATATCGGCCTTTGACGCGCACCCCACGCTGGTTGCCGTGGAAGGCGGGAACCTCATCGGCATTGGCACGCTGTGGGAAAATGACATCCACCCGGCGCGTTGGCGAGTGTCCGTGTTTGGCCGCCCCACGTTCTGGTCGCAGGGCGCTGCAACGTGCCTGTTGGCTGGATTGCGGGATCTGCGGCCGGACCAACGCGCCTTGCAAACCTCGACCTCTGCCCGCAATGAGGACATCTCTGACTTCTTTGAGCATCACGGCTTTTCGCTGCTCATGCGGACGTGTTTGGGTGTCCTGCCGCCAGGAGCCATTCCTGAGTCCGTCGCGCAGGATTTCGACGACGCCGGGGAACGGATCACTGAGGCGGGCATCCGGGTCGTCTCATTGGCAGAGTTCCGGAGCAAGCCGTTTTCCTACAGCCAGCTCGCGCGCCTCCATGCCGACATCTATGAGCAGGGGCATACGTGGGACCCTGTCCGCGAACTGACGGGCGGAGAACCGGCGGAACTGTTCCTGGATTCCGACGAACTCCTGCAAGACGCGACCTATGTCGCGCTGGAACGAAAGCGCCTGGTTGGGGTCTCCAGTCTCCGTGGCGCCGGCCGCACCGGGACGGTGGAGCTAGGCTGGACCGGCTCGGTTCTCGTTGACGAGCAGCAGCGGAAGCAACTGGCTCACGCGCTCCTTGGCGCGAGCCTGCGCCACGCTGCGTCCGAGAACTGGCGCGTTTCGTTCGAGGTTGACGCAGCGGATACGATCATGTGGGACATGACGGCACG
>JALYWD010000079.1 GCA_030852885.1 Chloroflexota bacterium
TGGCCAACCCCGGCATCGAGCGTGACCAGCATCGTCCCTGGGTGCTCGGCGTCCAGCAGCCACCGCCCGTCAGGTCGCTGCTTGGCACGCACCAGGGTGATGGCATCGTCCAGGCGCTCGTCGGGTGTGACGCCAGCATCGCGCAGGTAATCGAGCCCACGCAGCACGTCGTAGCTCCACCAGGCCGGGTAGGCGAACTGCGTCCAGTCGTTCCCGCTCTGGCGATCCTGGGTGATCACCTCGCCTGTCGAGAGGCGACGCATCAGGCGGCGCTCCAACAGGTACTCCTGGCCGCGCAACCGGGCTGCGGTCACGTCGGGGTTCGGTCCAAAGGCGCGCTCGTACGCCAGCAACCCCTCCAGCACACATATCGTGGTGTTGAAGGATGACCGGGTCGAGCCGAACTCCGCCTCGCAGTTCCAGCCGCCATCGGCCAGTTGCTCACAGAGCAGGCGCTGGGTGAGGGCGTGTACATCCTGCCCGAAGTACGCCGCTGCGGCAGCTACCTGCCCGTTGATGCAGGGCTCGATCTCCCCCACGAAATACGGATTGTCGTCGCACTCCTCCGGGCCGCTCCCCCGCCACGTCACCTGCTCGCACACGCGGTGCAGCGTCCGCTGCGCCCGCGGGCTGGCCGGATCGACCCCCAGTTGCCAGAGGAGCCAGAGCGCGTGCATCGTCGAGTTGAAGCCCGGGTTCCAGGCCAGCCCGCCCCAAGTGCCATCGGCTGCCTGCTGGGCCAGGATCTGGGCTCCGGCGCCCTCCGTGGCCACACGTGCCCGCTCGGCGGCAACCTCACGCTCAGGCGCATCCGTAAGATCGCGCAGCACCTGCCAGCGCAGGGCCGGGTCGCCCTCCAGTAGCCAGTTGATCACTGTCATGGTGTTGCCTCCGGAATCATGCACAACGACACCTCTGGTCACTCTGGATACTTCGGCGAGGAGGACGCGACGGGTTGAACGTTCGGCAATGAGAACGAGATTCTTCGCCTGCGGGCTCAGAGGTCCGTCTCCAGGAAGTTGTCGCGTAAGACGCTGGATCAAGAGAACGAGATTCTTCGCCCGCGGGCTCAGAATGACACTCAATGAGGGAGCGCATCAGACAACTCCCCGCTGACGCTCTACGCAGAATGACAGGCGTACCGGGTGTGCTCATCCGACAACGATCCGTGGCCGCACTTGGGATGTTGCGACATGGGAATTGTCAGGTGTGCGCCCCCAATACCCTGTCATTCTGAGTCTGCGGGCGAAGAATCTCGTTCGCTGGTCATGGCAGGTGACCTGAAAACTCCCCAGACACGGTGTTCTCCGCACGACAGAGCGTGCCAGGAACTGTCTGCCGGTAGTCGCGCCGCGACGGAGGAAATCGACATGGCGCGCACGGCAACGTGCCGGTTGCATACCCGCGCCTACGCGCGCGGCGCGTAGTCCAGCACGGCCAGGTAGATGCACGGCTCCGGGCCTGCATTCTCGAAGCGGTGGATGACATCAGCGCGGAAGTAGAAGGCGTCACCCACCCCCAGCGGATGCGACACCGCACCAACCACCATCCGCAACGACCCGGCCTCCACCAGCACGTACTTGTCGATGGCCGGGTGGTAGGGCTGCAGATCATCAGTTGCCGCGCCGGGCGGCAGCGTGACCCGAATCCACTCGATGCCGCGCCCGGCGAACGCGGGTGAGAGCAACTGCCGGTCGATGCCCGTGCGCTCGTCACGAAAGACCAGCCGTTCCCCCTCGGGGATGGTGACCGTCGGGCGGCGCTCTTCCTCACCCAGGAGCTGCGCCAGGCTCACGCCCAGCGCGCGGGCGACATCGGTGGCCGCGTTCAGGGATGGGCTGTGCTCGCCGCGCTCGAGGTTCGAGAGTGTGGCCCGGCTCACCCCCGCCGCAGACGCCAGTTCCTCCAGTGTCAGCCCCTGCCGGCTCCGCGCGTCCCGTACCCGCGCGCCGAAGCGCGACGAGGCCGAGCCGGTTCCCGAGCCAGGTGAACGTTGCGCGCCCTCTTCCATAAGTTAGATTTCTCCAGTATATTGGAATAAGATTGGCTGACGGTGATGAGGTACGTCAGAACCAGCCGCCGTCCTCACCAGGGAGTACCCCATGCGTTCCAACACGATCAAGCAAGGCATCGAACGCGCGCCACACCGTGGCCTGCTGCGGGCCACCGGCCAGATTCGCACCGAGAGCGACTTCGCCAAGCCCTTCATCGCCATCTGCAACTCATACGTCGATATTGTCCCCGGTCACGTCCATCTGCAGGAGTTCGGCCGCGTCGTGAAGGAGGCGGTGCGCGCTGCTGGCGGCATCCCCTTCGAGTTCAACACCATTGGCGTCGATGACGGCATCGCCATGGGGCACGAGGGGATGCGCTACTCCCTGCCCTCGCG
>JALYWD010000095.1 GCA_030852885.1 Chloroflexota bacterium
CGCGGACTACTACCTGCCCGTGGAAACGGGTAAGCGGGACGTGGCCGTTTTCCAGATCGTCACGGTGGGCTCCGAGGCCTCGCGGCGCACAGAACGGCTGCAGGCCAGCGGGGAGTACAGCGAGAGCTTCTTCACGCACGGGCTGAGCGTGCAATCCGCCGAGGGCCTGGCGGACTATGTGCACGACCGTATCCGGGCCGAGGTTGGCGCGGCGAAAGACCAGGGGAAGCGCTACTCCTGGGGCTATCCGGCCTGCCCAGACCTCAGCCAGCATGGACTGGTAGACAAGCTGCTGGATACGGCCGCCATCGGCGTCACCGTGACTGATGGCTTCCAGTTCGAGCCTGAGCAAACGACCGCCGCGCTGGTCGTGCTGCACCCGGATGCGCGCTACTACGCGCTGGCACTGAGCGGGAACGACGAATAGGGGAAGGCACGCGGGCAGCGCCACCCTATCGTGTCTCGAGCGAAGTCGAGAGACCTCGTGTCGTCCACGAATTGAGGACTAACGAGATCTCTCACGCTTCGTACGGGAGAGGAGAGCCGCAAGGCAGCCCATGTCTCGAAACCTGGTGCAATCACGCTGATTCTGGCACAGGCGCTCCGCGCGCAGAGCCCCTCTCCCGCGCACCGGGAGAGGGGTTGGGGTGAGGGCCGACTGGCGCAATCGTGCCAGATGGCGGTGTCTCACACCAGACGCTTACATCTCCGGCACGAGGTCGGGCGGTGTCGCTGGAAGCTCGGGCAACTCCGGGCCTGCGCCTGGCACGACCAGGTTGGCGAACAGGGCATTCGCCAACGGAAGTTCCGCGTTGAAGGCCTCGACCGGCACCTGCCAGGTCAGTTCCAGCATCGCGCCGTCCGGCAATTGCCGGCATTCCACGTACTCGGCGCCACGGTAGACCGTTCCGTCTTCCAGCGTTGCGGCAATGCCGAAGAGCTGGCGTGCGCCCTCGGTGAATCCTGTTTCGGGCAGGGGACGATTTTCGAGCGGAACGACTTCCGTCACAAAATCGCGGCCGGCAATCTCGGCGTTCGCATCTTCCAGACAGGATGTCGGGTCAGACGGGTATCCCTCATACGTCTCCAGGAAGACCGACGCGGCCGGGGTGCCCAGGCGCAGGCCGTCGTAGCCGCGCTCGATCTGCTCGGATTCGACGACCCAGGTCTCGGCGTCCCACGTGATACCTACGCCGAAGCTGGGTCCGAGCCAGGTGTTGCCGGTGATGCCGGTTCCCGGCCCGCCCGACTCCACCTGCGGGACTGGCGTGGCGATAAGCACGGGCTCCGGGACTGGCTTTGGTTCTTGAGACTGGGCAAGACTCCCGGCCTGGCTGACCAGCAGCATGCCCGTGGCGATCATTCCGACTGTAGCCAGGATGAACCTGGAACGGTTCTGTTGCAAACGCATGATGCCTCCGGTGTGATACGCCGGGGCTCCATCGTAGCAGGGTTGGTCGAGTTGGGTTGTGGGTTCGGTTACGCCTGGGTCAGGCCGTAGCGGAGATCGCAGTGACCCAGGCGAGGGCACGTGCGCTCTCGTCGCGTGCCGCCGTCGGGCTGCCCGAAGCTTCGGCAATCAGGCGGCGCACCTGCCCGGCAAATGGGCCTGGCGCCGCGAACGACCACTGGCGCACGTGCTCCAGGGCGTCAGCGGTCACCCAGCCGCGCGCAAGCACCCAACGCCCGTCGCGGTACTGGCCGAGAAGGACGATACCGTGACCGCGCCACATGAAAAGGCTGTCGGCCGCGACGTCGGTTTGCTGGACGGTGATTTGCCGGGTGGCGTCGCTCATGGTGGGCCTCGGGTGCAGCCGCACAAGAGGCGGCAAGGATGGAGTGAGAGTCACTCCATCCTACGAGGCAATGCGGCAGTACAGTTTGGGCGCAATGCACCAGTCGAGCGCTTCAGTCTTGGCGTGCCGCTACGTCTGAGACCACCGAGGCGACAACATCGGTGCCTTCGGCCTGCCAGGGCAGGGCGGCACGTACGAAGTGCTCAGAGATGAGCCGGCGCTCCAGCGTCTCCGGCGCTGCACCGTTGAGCGGGCCGCCTTCTCCCGTCTGGGAGTGGTGGGCACGAAAGGCGTCCTGCTTCTGCTGCGCCCAGCGCGTGACGTCCACGGAAGTGGTGATCTGCGAGCGTGGCGTCCCCAGGTTGGCGCGGGCGCGCTCCGAGATGGAGGCCAGCGGGCTGCGAGGCCGGGCCAGCAGCTCTTCCAGGTCCTCGCGGGGCGCGGTGGCAAAGTAGAGGTACGGTGTCTGCCACGGCCCGGGCGACGCCTCATCTCCCCAGGCCGCGTCACCAGCCTCAGCCACAGCCTGTTTCACCACATGGTGGAGGTGGATGTGATCCGGATGCCCGTACACTCCATCCTCGCCGAACGTGATGATCGTGTCTGGACGAATGTCGCGGATCATGGGAGCCAGGCGCGCGGCGGCGTCTGCCACGGACGCCTGCACGAACGCTTGCGGGTTCTGCGCTTCCGCTGACCCCTCCATGCCGGAATCGCGATACCCGAGGAAGCGCACATCGTCCACGTTGAGTACCTTCATCGCGGCGCGCAATTCGGCCTCACGCGCCTGCCCCAGGGTCTCCGGGGTGTCATGGCTGGGATCGCCGCTCTCGCCTGCCTCGCCGCGCGTCGCGCAGATGAGCACCACGTTGTCTCCCAGATCTCGGGCTGCGGCCATGAGGCCCCCGGCAGAAAACGTTTCGTCATCCGGGTGCGGAAAAATGGCCAGGAGTGTAGCGGTCATGCAAAGGCTCCCCATTCGGTGAGTAGCCGCTCCAGGGATTCCTGGGTGCGGCGAGCGATCTGGTAGGCTGGAAAATCTGCCGGCTGTGGTTCGTAAATATCCGTGGCTAACTGATCGGTTTGATCCCACTCGGCAAA
>JALYWD010000121.1 GCA_030852885.1 Chloroflexota bacterium
AGGTGACGATGGCTGGCGTGCAGGGGAGGAGCGGGGCGCCGCCGCCACCCGCCGCGATCAGCGCAGGGAACGGAACGTCTCGCGCAACTCTGCGGAGAAGCTCCGCGGTTGCTCCCAGGCGGCGAAGTGGCCTCCCCTGGGCAGCCGGTTGTAGTGGATCAGGTGGGGGTAGGCCTGCTCCGTCCAACTGCGCGGCGCGGCGTAGATCTCGTCCGGGAAGACGCTGACGCCAGCCGGCAGGGTGACACCCTTGGGCGCGAAGAAGGCCAGCTTGCTTTCCCAGTAGAGGCGCGCCGAGGAGACGGCGGTGTTGGTGAGCCAGTAGAGCGTGACGTTATCGAGAATGTCGTCCCGGGTGAGCCCTTCGGACGCGCCCGCGAAGACGCGCGCGATGAGGTCGTAGCTGCGCGCGTCGTGGTCGAGCATCCAGGCGGCCAGCCCGACCGGGGAGTCCGCGACGCCGTAGAGCGTTTGCGGCCGGTTGCCCATTTCCTGGGCGTAGGCCAGGCCGTGCTTCCAGAAGTAGTCGAGCTGTTCCCACGCGCCCTGCTCCTCGGCGGAGAGCCCGGCGGGCGCGGGCTGGGAGAACGCGAGCGCCTGCTGGATCGCGTCTGGCAGGGTGGCGGGCATGTTGGTGTGGATGCCGAGCAGCCCGGCTGGCTGCTGCAGAGCCATCTGCTCCGTGACCGCGTTGCCCCAGTCGCCGCCCTGGGCCACGTAGCGGGTGTACCCGAGGCGCTCCATGAGCGTGGCCCAGGCGCGGGCAATGCGGATGGGGTCCCAGCCGGTTGCGATGGGCTTGCCGGAGAAGCCGTGGCCCGGCAGGGAGGGGATGACGAGGTGGAAGGCGTCTTCCGCGCGGCCACCGTGGGCGGTGGGGTCCGTGAGCGGGCCGATGATCTTCATCTGCTCGATGATGGAGCCGGGCCAGCCGTGGGTGACGATCAGCGGCAGGGCGTTCTCGTGCCGAGATCGCACATGCATGAAGTGGATATCGAGGCCGTCGATCTCGGTCAAGAACTGCGGCAGCGCATTCAGCCGGGCCTCGACCTCGCGCCAGTCATGCTCGGTTGCCCAGTAGTCCGCGAGCGCCTGCATCGTTGCCAGCTTGACTCCCTGCGAGGTGTCGCTAACGGTCTCCTGCTCGGGCCAGCGCGTGGCCAGGATGCGCTGGCGCAGGTCGATGAGATCAGCTTCCGGGACCGCAACATGGAACGGGCGAATCTCTGGTCCGGCAGCGTCGGTCATGGCGTCGCGCGCGGACATGGTCATGGTCATGGTGTTCTCCTCTCGTGCTTGTGCTTGTGCTTTCGCGGCGAACGATGAGTCGTGGCGCGAGGCCCTGGGTGACGAGCGCACCGCGCGCCCGTCACCGGCCTTGCTGCGGTTAGCGCAGAGGGCGGAAGGCCGCGCGGACTTCTTCCGAGAAGAGCTGTGGCTCTTCCCAGGCCGCGAAGTGCCCGCCCTTGTCAACCTGGTTGAAGTAGGCGAGGCCGGGGTAGACCACCTCGACCCAACTGCGCGGGGCGGGCCAGATCTCGCCCGGGAAGGTCGTGAAGGCGACCGGGACCGCCACCGGCGGCCTTTCCTGGCCGGCCGCACGCGCGGTGGCCTGCCCGTTCTCCCAGTACCAGCGGGCCGCTGATGCGCCAGTGCCCGTCAACCAGTACAGGGTGATGTTGTCGACAATGCTCTCTTGCGTCAGGCCGCCCGCTGGCTCGCCGTTCACAAAGGCATCGGTGATCTTGAGGTAGCTGTCCGTGTCGTGGTCGAGCAACCACGCCGCCAGCCCGACCGGGGAATCGAGCAGGGAGTAGCCGATGGTCTGCGGGCGGGTGGCCTGCTCCAGGAAGTAGCCGGTGCCGCTCTGCATGAATGTGGCGAGCGCGGCGTGCGCCGCCTGCTCTTCCGCGGTTTCCGCCGGCAGCTTGTCGGCGAAGCCCAATGCCCCGGCGAGCAGGTTGACATGGATGCCCAGCAGACCCTCCGGCGCCAGGCGGCCCATCGCGTCCGTGACAGCCGCGCCGACATCGCCGCCCTGGGCGACGTAGCGGGTGTAGCCGAGGCGCGTCATCAGCTCCGCCCACGCCTGGGCGATACGGTGCGAGTCCCAGCCAAGCTCGGCGGGCTCCCCCGAGAAGCCGTAGCCGGGCAGGGAGGGCAGCACGAGGTGGAACGCATCCTCGGCGTTGCCGCCGTACGCCGTGGGGTCGGTCAGCGGGCCGATGGTCTCGATGAGTTCGATGACGGAGCCGGGCCAGCCGTGGGTCATGATCAGCGGCAAGGCATCTTCATGGGGCGAGGTGACGTGGATGAAGTGGATTTCGACGCCGTCGATCTCGGTCTTGAACTGCGGCAGCGCGTTGAGCGTTGCTTCGATCTTGCGCCAGTCGTGATCGGTTTCCCAGTAGCGCGTCAGCTCCTGTAGCGTCTCCAACTGCACGCCCTGCGAGCGGTTGGTAACAAGCTCCTGGCTGGGCCAGCGCACCGCGCCGAGGCGCTGCCGCAGGTCATCGAGATCGGCCTGCGGCACGGCGATCTGGAAGGGGCGGATGTCGGTGCTGGCGGCGTCCTGCACGGCGTAGTGCGGGGTGGCGGTCATGGTCATTGCGGACTCCTTCGCGGACGAGGCTCGTGCGGAGCCGGTCATGCCCAGGTGGGCGGTCAGCATCGTGAGCGCGGCGCTGCCCAGCAAGCGACGGCGCGTGGGCCTGGTCGTGTTTCGCGTTGATGGCATGGGGTTCCTCCGAACGGTGCGTGTCGTGTTCCAAAAAGGTTCGTGAGCCCGGCAGCGCGAAACGGCGCGCAGCGTGCGGGAGTGGGGTGATGGAGCATCGGCGCCTCCGTGAACCTGGCGGGGCCAGCGTGGGGATATCCCCGGTGGCAAGATGTCTGGCTCGTCGGGTTCGCCGCTCGAGCGTCTTCGTGGAGATCTCCTGCTCAGCATCAAATCAGACAGACGCTGCGTGATCTATCAGACGAAGGTATCGGCGACACTTTGGTATTGGGTCGGCAGGGATGGTTGTGCTGACAGCGGTGATCGCCACGAGTTGACTGGAGTGGTGAGCCATCTGATACCAAGGTCCAATGGACGGTAGCGCCTGCAGCAGGCATGCTGGCCCAAGACTATTGCCCATCGATATCACAGGACCCCGGCTATGAGCCCAGTGCGGCGCGCTTCCCTGGCGCTACCTCGTGAGAGACGACTATGAACCGGGGCTACCGCGCGCACAGCCCTCACCCCCAACCCCTCTCCCGGTGCGCGGGAGAGGGGAGCCGAAACGCGCGCGCGCGGCCAGACACTGGCGTCGCCACGTCGATTCTGGCGCGCACATCCGGAGCAGCAAGCCCCTCGCC
>JALYWD010000129.1 GCA_030852885.1 Chloroflexota bacterium
GGGGCGGCGCGCACGCTGGAGCAGTTTGTGCTTCAGGGTGACGCGCCGCTCTGTTGCCTGACCGTGACCGGAGCCCGCCATGACCAGACGTACGCAGCAGATGGGTGAGTTCCTGCGTGAGGAAGTCACTGATATCATCCGGACCGAGTTGGATGACCCACGCCTCGGGTTCTGGACCATTACCCACGTTGAGGTATCCCAGGAAATTCGGTCCGCGCGCATCTTCGTCTCCGTGCTGGGCACGGAGCAGGAGCGCACGGACACGCTCAAGGCGCTACGCGGCGCGGCGGGGTTCATCCGCACGCACCTCAAGCCGCGCATGCGCACGCGCATCATCCCGGATCTCGATTTTCGCGATGATCGTTCCATGGAGCACGCGGAAGAGATTGCGCGTACGCTGCGAGAATTGCGTCAGGAAGATGAGCGGCGCTCGCTGCCGGCCAGCAGGATCAGTGACACGGAGGAGAAGGCGTGAGCGAAACCTGGGCCATTGACCCGGAGGATGCAGCCGCCGCGCTGGCAACCTTGCGCAGCGCAAAGCGGGTGCTGATGCCGACGCACCAGAACGTGGATGCCGATGGGCTTTCGTCGCCGCTGGCCATGCGGCAGGCCCTGGCCACCTACGGCGTGGAGGCAATCCCGGTCATCACGGATGGGGATTTCCCTTCCAACCTGCGCTTTCTGCCGGGCGTCGACGCCGTGCTGGTTTACGGCAAGGATGAGTTGCCCGAGTACGACATGCTTTGCCTGATCGACTGCGCGGACCGCAGGCGGCTGGGCAACTTCGCCAAGGAAAACCCGGACAAGCTCGATGGGTCGATTCCCATCGTCAACATCGACCACCACAAGACGAACGACCGCTTCGGCGTCGTCAACATTGTTGAGCCATCGGCATCGTCCGCTGGGGAGATCGTGGCCGAGATCCTCAAGCTCTGGGGCGTGGAGGTCGACCTGGGCATCGCCCAGGCGCTGCTGGCCGGCATCTATGGCGATACCCTTGGCCTGCGCACCCCCTCAACCACGCCGCACACCATTCGCACGGTGGCGGACCTCGTGGAGACCGGCGGCGAGTTGGAGCCGATCGTCGATCAGCTCTTCCGGCTGAAGCCGCGTTCCACTATCTGCCTCTGGGAGCACGCACTGCACAACATCCGCTGGAACGGCCCCATCATCTGGACCGAGATGACGCGCGAGGGCTTTGCCCACTGTGGCGCGGAGATGTCCGAGGCGGAAGGCATCGTCAACTTCCTGGCCGGAACCCAGGGCTCCCGCGTGGCCGTCATCCTCTACCAGGATGAGGACCGCAAAGGCTGGCGTGTCAGCCTGCGCAGCCTGGAAAAGACCATGGATGTCTCCGCTATCGCGGGGCACTTCGGCGGCGGCGGGCACCCGCTCGCCTCCGGCGCTCACGTGGAGGGCGGCGAGGAAGAGAAGCAGGCCTTCATCAAGAAGGTGGCGGAACTGGTCTCCGCCGCCCCGCAGATCACCCCGGCCTGAGCCCTGCGTGTCTTGAGCGTGTCGAGACCTCGGTGTGAACATCCGCTGATGCCTGTCTTGAACCAGGAAGCGTCCCTCGCATTTGCAGGAAGCCCTCACGCCAACCCCTCTCCCGCGCACCGGGAGAGGGACCCGCTGCTTGCAACGTTCGTGGAACCCTCAGCGTGGTTGCGCCAGATTTCCACCGCCTTGCGCCCTTCCGGCTCCCCTCTCCCGCGCACCGGCTGGCAGGGGGATGAGTCTCGCGGAATGCCGGGGGTTGCTGGCCGGCAGCCCAGCCTGGTTCCCCATACCTCCCCCTGTGAGCCGCGCACCGGGAGAGGGGTTGGGGGTGAGGACCGCCCATGATCGCCAAGCCCACCCTGCACGGCTACCTGGTGATTGACAAGCCGGGCGGCTGGACCAGCTTCGATGTGGTTGCCCGCGCCCGCCGCATCCTCGGCGAAAAGCGCATCGGCCACGCCGGGACGCTCGATCCCGCTGCGACCGGGGTGCTGCCCCTGGCGGTCGGCGCGGCCACCAAAACGCTGGAATTCCTGACGGACGCCAGCAAGACCTACCTCGCCGATATCACCTTCGGGGTGGAGACCGACAGCCAGGATATCGAAGGGCGCGTCACCCGCATCAGCGACGCCAGCGCCTTGACCGGGGACGTCGTGGCCGCCGCGCTGCAGCGCATGCTGGGGCCGCAGGAACAGATTCCTCCCATGCACTCCGCCATCAAGATCGGCGGCCAGAAGCTCTACGAACTGGCTCGCCGTGGGGAGGAGATCGCGCGGCCACCGCGCCCGGTCACCTTCTACACCCTGGAGCTCTGCGCCTGGGAGCCGCCGGTTGCCACCGTGCTCATTGATTGCTCCAAGGGCACCTACATCCGTTCCCTGGCGCGTGACCTCGGGGAAGCGCTGGGCGCCGGGGCGCACCTCTCCAACCTGGTGCGCACCCGCAGCGGTCCGTTCTCCCTGGATGACGCCATCACCATCGCGGAGCTGGAAGACCTGCCCTGGCCGTGGGCCTGGCCCGAGATCGCGCTGCACCCGGACGTGCCCGTGCAGGCGTGGCCCGCATTGATTCTTGATGATCTGGCAGCCACCCGCTGGCAGCAAGGCGCTACCATCCCCGGCGCAAGTACTAGCACTGGCGCGGCGGGATCGATCCGTGCCTACGATGTGGCCGGGCGTTGGCTGGGCACCGGGTACGCAGATGAAGCAGGCAGCGGCTGGAGGCCAGGGAAGGTGGTGACGGTGACGGCGGGAGAGGGAAGTTCCGCATGAGTGAGCGTTGCATACGGCCGGAGCCGATCTCTGCCGAGGACCTTACGCCGGGAGAGCGTATTGTCACCATCGGCACCTTTGATGGCGTACACCGTGGGCACCGCCGCCTGCTGGAACAGGCTGTGGCGCGAGGCGACGAGCTGCACCTACCGGTAGCGGGCGTAACCTTCGAGCCGGTGCCCGCCTCCGTCCTCCGCCCGGATGCCTTCCAGGGCCGCATCTCCACCCCTGCGGAGAAGCTCGCGCACCTGGTGGATACCGGCCTCGACGAAGTGGTCGTTGTGCCCTTCACGCGCGACCTGGCCGCGACCTCGCCGGAGGCCTTCATGCAGTGGCTCCAGGAGCGTACCGGCCTGCGCGAGCTGTGGGTGGGGGAAGAATTCGCGCTCGGCAAGGACCGCTCCGGCACCATTGACCGCCTGCGGGAGATCGGCGCACAGCTCGGCTTCCGCGTCGTCGCCGTGCCGCGCCTCGCCAGCGGGACAGAAGTCGTGTCCTCCTCTCGCGTGCGACAGGCCGTGGCCAGCGGCGATGTCGTCCTGGCGCGGCGGCTGCTCGGCCGCCCGTTCCGCGTGGAGGGCGAGGTGGTGCACGGCCAGAAGTTGGGCCGCACCATCGGCTTCCCAACCGCGAACGTCGCCCCGCCACCGGGCCTGGCGCAACTGGCGGACGGCATCTACGCCGCCTGGGCCTGGACCCCGGACAGCGATCTCCCCTGGCCCGCTATCGCCTACATCGGCAGCCGCCCCACCGTGGACAGTGACGGCGCGCGCATGGTCGAAACCCACCTCCTCGACTTCCACGGTGACCTCTATGGCAAAATCCTCGCCACCGATTTCCTGGAGCGTATCCGTCCCGACGTGCGCTTCCCCTCCCTGGACGACCTCATCGCCCAGATGAAGCTGGACCGCGCCCAGGCGCTGGAAGTGCTGGCGCGGGAGGGGTGATAGGCCGCCAACGG
>JALYWD010000137.1 GCA_030852885.1 Chloroflexota bacterium
CGTGATAGAGCTCAAGGTAGCGTGGGGCGGCGCTGGCCGTGAGGAATTGCTCTTGCGCGTCGCACCCTCAGACATCGTGCGCCTGAACAACGCCACTGTCGCGGAGATCGTCGCACCCGCCTGAAACACTGAGACTGGCCCGCAAGCAACGCCCTCCCTGATAATGGCGGATTGTGCGTAGCCGCTGCCCGCCGTGGGCACGATCCAAGGAATGCGATCTCCGTGTCCACCACTCTCGTCATTATCGGGTTGCCCGCCAGTGGCAAGACAACCGTCTTCAACGCCTTGACCGGCTCGGAGGCCGAAACCGGCACCTATTCGGGCGATACCGGCGAGCCGAACCTGGCGAACGTGAAGGTGCCCGACGCGCGCCTTGATACCCTGACCGAGATGTTCAACCCACAGCGCCGGGTACCGGCCGATGTCCAGTACCTGGACGTCGCCGGGGTGGCCAAGGGTATCGCCGAGAAGGGCATGAGCGGCTCGCTGCTGGGGCACCTCAGCCAGGCAGATGCCCTGGTGCTGGTGGTCCGCGCCTTCGCAGACCCGGATGTGCCGCATGTCGAAGAAACGGTCGATCCGCTGCGGGATGTCGAAACGCTCACGCTCGAACTGCTGTTCAGCGACCTCGCTGGCGTGGAAAAGCGCCTGGACCGCATCAAGTCGCAGCTACCAAAGCTGACCGGGCGTGAGAAGGAAGCCACCGAGCGCGAGCGAGTGGTGATGCTGCGCCTGCATGAAGCGCTGGAAGCTGAGACACCGATTCGCGAAATCCTGGACGAGTTGGAGCCGGACGATATCAAGATGCTGCGCGGCTTCGGGTTCTTGACGCAGAAGCCGCTCTTGATCCTGCTCAACCTGGGCGAGGACCAGATCGGAGAAGCGGGCGACGCGCTGGTGGCACAGGTGCGGGAGCGCTTCGCTCGTCCCGGGGTCGCGGTGGATGCGCTGGCAGGGCAGATCGAGATGGAGATCGGCCGGCTCGATAGCGCTGATGCCGCTGAATTCATGAGCGATCTCGGCATTACGGAATCAGGGCTTGGCCGCGTCATCCGTCTCTCCTTCGAGCTGCTCGGCCTGATGCCCTTCTTCACCGTCGGCCCGGACGAGTGTCGCGCCTGGACGATCCGGCGTGGCGCATCCGCCGTCGAGGCCGCCGGAGAGATTCACTCCGATATCCAGCGCGGCTTCATCCGCGCGGAGATCGTGGGTTACGACGACATGATTGCCGCCGGCAATATGAACGAGGTCAAGAAAGCGGGCAAATTCCGCCGCGAGGGCAAGGAGTACATCATCCAGGACGGTGACATCATCAACTTCCTGTTCAACGTCTAGCGAGACAGGCGAAGGCTGGTACCGTGGCCCAGGATTTCGACGACGACGAACTGGCCGAGGACGAGCTGGAGATTGATCTCCGGCCGGTGCCTGAAATCGCACGGCGCCTGTTGATCCTGGCCGCGCTCGCGGAACACCTGTCGTTCGTGGACGGAGATGCCTCAGGACCAGACGAGCGAGCCACCAGCACGTTCGATCTGCGGGAATGGCTACGGGAGGAAGGGATCTGGCCGGATCTGACGCAGGACGAGGTCCTGCTCCTGGCAGACGGCACGGCGCAGGGCGAGGAACCAGACCAATTCAGTGTGCAGGAGACCATTGAGGCTCTTGGCGCGCTGGCCTGGACGCTGAGCCTTGTTCCCGATCTTGCCGCCGATCTTCCGGCTAACGTGGACGCACTGATCCCCTCGCTCCCACACCCCTGGGATGCTACCGGGTCCTGGCTGCGAGGACTGGAACTGCGCTCGCTTGATGAGATCGCGAACCGGCGCGAGGCCGCTGAGCTCTGGACCTGGCGTCTCCTCACCGAAAACGATCTGCGTAACGCATTTGACGCCGAGCAGGAGGAACTCCGAGCGGTCATTCGCGAAGCTGAACGCGAAGGGCGCGCGGCGGGCGTCCTCCCGCGCGGGGGATTTCGTGTCCAGGGCCGCGACATCTCGACGTTGAATCTCACGGAACGCAACACCCTGCTCGCTACCTCCCTCGCGCGCCTGCAGGCCCTCAATTGGGTCTGCGGCTACGGTGACCGCTGGGATAATGTCCCGCTTGATATCTGATCGCCAAACAGGCAGTATCACTCAACTGTGAAACGCTTTTGCCAGAAGGTCCCGCGTTGCCTCGCTATGTGAGTAACCGTCCTCTGGGCGCACGGGGGCAGATGCTTCCACGCCACGCAGCCCGCTGAGTAGAGCGACTTGGGAGAGTTGTGAGGT
>JALYWD010000218.1 GCA_030852885.1 Chloroflexota bacterium
CGCAGCAGCAGCCCGCGCATCATCCGGGGACCAATCGCTCCGGCCCCATCCAGCATCGCCGCAAACTCCTGCGTCCGTTTGTGCGCGGAATGCTCGCTCAGGGGCAGGCCGGCCCAGTCGCAGACCGCGCGGCAGAGCAGCGTCTGCGCCTCGTCGAAGAGCACCACCTCATTCATCGTTTCCCAGGTGGAGATGCGTGCTGTCCACCACTCGCTGAAGACGGCGGCGAGCCGCTGTGACTCAGCGGGCCGCATCAGCGACAGGAACATCTGCTTGCGCTGGAAATGGGCATCCCCATCCAGTTGGTGGACGCTGCCGAGGTCCTGCAGCAGGCGCAACGTGGTGGGTGGCAAGGCGCCTTGCCGCGTGAAGCGGCCAGGGGTGAAGAACATTTCGGCGGCCTCCGCACCGAGCAGGCAGATCGCCGGCCGCCCCATCAACCGGGTGCGGAAGATGTCCGTGTCTAACCGCTGGCAGCGGCTACCGATGAAGGTGTAGCCCTCGTTCAGCAGGGCCAGGCTGCTGTCGAGGGTGCGTTCGCGGGGAATGGCGGCCATCTGGGCTCCTTTTCGGCGAGAGCGCCACCATGGGCTGTCCGGTCATGCGCAAGGGCCAGGCGATGGGCTCGTGCACACGGTTACGCCGTGGCCGGGTCCGTAATCTGGGCCTGGTTGCAGACCAGGATTGCCCGTGAGTGGTGGGGGATCATCGCACGCAGGAACTGTTCATTGCCTACGAATGCCTCAGTCCGTCCCAGCCATATGCCGACGGCGAAGATGGCGACGAAGCCAATCGCCACCGCCATGTAGAAGTTGCTGACCAGTGCGCGATAAAGGCCATGGTCAAGGGGAATATGGCGAGCAAGCTCAACCCAGGCGCGAGGAACCATTTTCGGTAGCCGCCCATGGCCTTGTCGTGTTCATCGTGCGAGTTCATCAACCATGCCGTGCTCTGCCGCCTGGCCGCCGCCTCGGCTCGCAAAGCATCGTGCCTACGCTGCCGGCCGCTGGGCCGCTCACGGCGCGACGGCCCCGGGAGAGCGCACCACGACCCGCACGGTATCGAGCACCTCGGCGCTATCTGCCCCCAGTAACTGGCCTGTAAACTCCGCGGCATTCGGTGTCGTGAAGGAGACAACCGTGGTTGTTTTCGCGGGGATGGGGGTGGGGTTGACGAGGGCAGGCACGATCTGCAGGCGATAGGCGGTATCGTCCCCATTCTCCAGGTGCAGCACGGTCGGTGCATCTTCGAGCAGCTCGATGCTATCCACCCCGAACCGGCCGCCAGTGATGGCCACGCTCACCGCTTCGATGTCGTTGGGCATCGAGGAAATGACCACCGGCGAGACCGCTGGCGGCACCGCCGGATCGTTTGCCACGGCCATGTCCCGTGAACAGCCGGTGGCCAGGAACGCGACGAGCGTGAGGGCCGCAACCATGGCTGGCGCCCTCAGCGGGCCGGGGGCGCGCAGCGGCTGCAGCCGGATGGGCTGACTAGACACGACGAAACGAGTTCATTTCAACCGGCTCGCGGGGATAGTCCTCGCTGCGCTGCTTGACCTGCTCGGCCGTCAGATTGATCACTACGCGCTTCGGGCCGACGAGCGAGAGCGCCGTCTCCGGCAGATAGGCCTTGTCCAGGCCGCTATACCACTCCTTCCGTGGGCCCGGATCGAGCAGGAAGAAGTGGTGACCACGCGCGTCCGGCATCAACAGGTGCGGGTGCAGAATCTGGGCAATCGATCCCATGGTCTCTCCGTCTGAACTCACGACCTCCCGCCCCTTGAGCAGGTCGTAATCGGTATGAGTCGTGGGGTTCCATGACGTTGGCGTGTGCATTCCTTCCTCCTCTGAAAGGGTGCGAGGACGAACGTGCCGGCTTCGCTTTGGCCGATCACGTAGACGTCGCAGTTCATGCCTGGCTCGAGCGTGAGAGGTGAACAGCTCATCGTGGGTGGACCGAGGCAACGACGCTCCTGGCTGCCCTGCAGGAGGAGCCCGCAAGACCCGTACCACGAAGGAACGTCTTTGTCCGGAATGCTCCTGTTCGTAATGCGCATGAGTACATGTGACGCTCATGTAGCGATACGAACGCTACTCAGCCTTACTTTCGATTGCGATTGGCACAGGGTATGCACAGCCTTACGCAACGATCCGCCGGCAACAAGGCATGTGCTGCCTCTCATGGAGGATACCGGCGATCGGTCGATATTCCGGCTCCGGCTGAACGGGCCATCAGCAGGTGCGAGCCGGCGGTCAATGCCAGGCACGTTGCAGTGAAAGGAGGCAATGCGCACGGGAGCGCCCGTGCCGAGCACGACAAACAAGGCCCGAGGAGATTCCGCAATGACCTACCGTGACAATGATCAATTCCGAGGCGGGCAGAGCGGCTGGGGCAACCAGGGACCGCCCGAGTCGCACCGCTACGGCGACCAGGATTTTCGCGGCCAGGAGCGCTTCAACGAGCCATCTGGCGGCCAATACACCCAGGGTGGCTCTGGCCGGAACGGTCACTGGCAGTCGCACCGGGGAGACTGGGGCCAGGGCCACATGCCAGGCCG
>JALYWD010000234.1 GCA_030852885.1 Chloroflexota bacterium
CACCAGTGTCGCTGCCCGTCCATGATCCTCATCAAGGCCGGGAGGTAGGTCCTGTTCGGGTGGAGCTTGGTCTCGGCCCAGGAACCAACCGTGTCGATGCGAAGTCGGGAAGGATCAGACGCCAAGGCAGCACCTCATACGAAGGGTGGGCAGGGGCAACGCGGGGGGACAGAGAGTAGCACGTGAGGTGGACGGATGACGAAGAGTCATAGCCGTCCAGGCAATCTGAGTGCAGCGAGAGGGCAGGCCACATCGGCCTGCCCCACCTGATTTCTTCGCTATTGACACTCCGGGAGCGAGAGCAGGTTGTTGGTCCAGGTCCCGTCAGGGCGAGTCTGGAGATATGGGTTGCCGGCGGAACTCACGCGTGCCTGTACCGGCGCCTGCCGGCCATTGACCATCGTGTAGAGGCCCAGCATACCGCTCATGACCCTGAGGGCCACCCCCGGCATGGGACTCGTCCAGGTGAAACCACCGACGTTGATGATGGCTTCCTCGGAGCTGTAGCGGTTCGGCTTGTTGATGCAGACGATCTGTTCGATGTGGCTTGGTGTAGTCGCCATGAGAGAAAAGGTCCTCTTGCGTGTACGCGCGGTATTGCGTCACCCGAGGTTTTTCCCTATGATCTGAGCGTCTTCTCACGGACATGCCCTGATCACAGGGTTCGGCGCTGACGACCTCGGGTGACCGGGGATCCCGTCAGCGCCTTCTTCGTTCCTCACGATTTTCGCTCATCCACGTGCTCCACACGGATGGAACTGTCGCCATGGCGCTGAGTTTATCAGAAGCTGCCGCGTCGCACAAGCCCCAGCGGAATCAAGTAAACATGAGTGTAATCCTGAGCTTGCAAAATGAGTGTTCGTACGCTACAAGTCAAAATGTCAGGAGTGTCGTTATCTCGCGGATGTGATGTCGTTGATCGGGAAAAATCGGTGTGGGATGCGTGAATAAGACCGAATTGACGCGAAATGCACTATGAGAGGAAAGGGATTTCGACAGTGATGGGGGCGACCTGACCACGTGCGGAGGCGCGGCCAGGTCAGCGGGGCGTCACCTGGATCGGTGCAGGAGGATCGTAGCGGGAGAGGTTCAGGGAGAGTTCATTTAGTAAAGCAGAGGGTGTAGACCTAGGCATGGGAGAGGGTCAGTCCGCTTGTGATGGACGGACAAAGTCGTGATGGCCGCGTAGCGCGGGCCAGCATAGAAACACCGAGACCGGCGGGCCGAACGGCCACACATTTCTATACGCGAGAGCATTGACTTTGCCCGCAAGTCGATCAGAATTGAGAGATGTCAACCCGCAGCCCGAGTTGGCTACTTCCGGCCGAACGCCGCCGTCCCTGATCCGGACTGGCGGCGTTCGTCTGCCGGGGGTCAAAGTGGCCCCGAGCCAGGTTGGGTCAGCGAGAGGGACCGCTCAGTTGGTCTTTCTCTCCTCGACCACGGTGCCTGAATCGTCAACTGATCGCTTCACTCCACTCGGCCACAATCCCATTGGCAATGTCGCTCCTGGTGAGGGACGTGATCACTTTGGAGAGGCTCGGCACGCTCGTCGATTGACCGTTCGTCTCTGAGTCTGTGAATAGCCGCACCTGGCCGGACGAGTGCTCGCTGATCTTGAACGTCAAGGTCAGCTCGGCCTCCCCGTAGCCAGCTTTGCCACCTTCGAAGATGCGCATCGTGCACGACTTCGGCGCCTGGCAGGTGTACTCGAGGCGGTGTGGGGGATCGCCCTTCCCGAGCGCATCGTTCACCTGATCGAAGGCCGGGACGAGCACGTCATCCATGAACGCTTGATGCCGCGCAGTCATGGCGTCTCGCCTGGCCACTTCCGCGTCCCGGGTCGTCTGCGCTGCCTGATTCCTGGCGGCTTCTCTCGCCAACGCGTCGGCGATAGCCTTGTCAATTTCTCCCACGACCCTTTTCCTTCGTTCATCCCGAATCCGTGCAGCAAGTATCAGGGGTACGAACAGCGAAGGGGTAGGGGCGGGACTCCTGACCCGCCCCTCGTCGCAGGCCTTCGGGCCGCGCCTGCTATCGGCTTCGATTGCGCCGTTGGCATTGCATGATCGTTGGTAGAATGAAGATGATTGAGGAGACAGAGCCGGGACGATTCCTGGTCCGCCAATAGCCGGAATGAAGAAGGCGCGGTGCTCATGCGGGTTACTGACGTTTCGACCATCAAACTCCGCTATACCGTTCCCGTGCCCATGGCCGATGCCATCCACTACATGCCGGAGCGCACGGTTGTGCTGGTCCGTATCGCAACGGATACGGGTCTGGTGGGGACGGGAGAGTCCGCGGCGTACGGTGGGTCGCTGGAGAGCATGGAGCGCATCATCCTGGATGATCTGCGTCCCTCGCTCCTGGGCGAAGACCCGTTCGCGGTGTCGCGCCT
>JALYWD010000301.1 GCA_030852885.1 Chloroflexota bacterium
CGCTGCTTTCCCCTGTGTTCCGGGGTAATTCCATTGCCTTCGCCATATTTGGACGTTAAGATGCACACACGACATATGTGCCAGCGCTACGTTCAGACGGCGTGGTCGCCAAGCGAACTGGGGGAACTGTGTCCGGATTCGACCCCACTTCCCTTCCCTCCGCCCTTGCTCAGTCAGCACTCCACCGCCGCCGCCTACTGGGCGTCGCCGCTGTCACGCTGCTGGCCAGCACGCTGCCAGGCAGCCGCCGAACTGCTGCCCAGACGCCGCTGGCGCAGGCTCCCCTGCCGCAGCCAGATGAGTTCGCCAGTGAGAACGGCGTGCTCACGGCAACCCTGAACGTGACCCGTGGCCCGGTCATGATCGGCGGCGTGGAGGTCATCGGCACAACCTACAACGGCGGCTACGTCGGCCCGACGCTGCGCCTGAAGCCCGGCGAGCGCATGGAACTGACGGTCGTGAACGAGCTGCCAGAAATGACGAACATGCACTTCCACGGGCTGCATGTCTCGCCATCTGGCATTTCTGACAATGTCTTCATCATGATCGAGCCGGGCGCCACGCAGGATTACGTGGTCGAAATCCCGGAGAACCACCCGTCCGGCACCTTCTGGTACCACTCGCACGCCCACCCCTACACCGAGGCGCAGGTAATGGGCGGACTGGGCGGCCTGATTGTCGTTGATGGTCTGCAGGACCTCCTCCCGGAGGAGTTGCAGGGGATCACCGAGGTCGCCGTGGTCCTCAAGGACTACCAGGCTGTAGACGATGCAATCCTGATGACCAATATCGACAGCAACGCGCCCACCACGCGCACCGTCAACGCCGCGGTGAACCCCAGCATCAGCATCGACGCCGGGGAGACGCAACTCTGGCGCATGGCAAACCTGAGCGCGGACATCTATTACGAGCTGGAGCTCGCCGGGCACCAGCTCCACATCATCGCTGAGGATGGCAACCCGGTCTGGCAGGTGAACAGTGTCGATTCGCTGCCGATTGCGCCGGGCAAGCGCTTTGATGTCCTGGTGCAGGGTGGCGAACCCGGCGTCGTGGAGTTCAAGACCCTGCAGTACGACCAGCAGGGTGATCTCTACCCGGAGACTCTCCTGGCCACAGTCACGGTCAACCCATCAGACCTGACAGCGGCAGCCCTGCCGGTGAAACTGGTCGAACCCAACGACCTGAACGAGGGTACAGTGGATGTCTCCCGCACGGTCACGTTTGCCAAGGACCAGGCCACCGGGCACTTCCTGATCGACGGCAAGATGTTCGATGAGAACCGCATCGACCAGGCGGTGAAGCTGGGTGCGCTGGAAGAGTGGACCGTCATCAACAATAACAACCAGCAGCACCCGTTCCACATCCACGTCAACGACTTCCAGGTGATCTCAATCAACGACGAGCCGTTCGCGGCGTCCAGCCACGTTGACACCGTCAATCTGCCCGCCGACGGCAAGGTGACGGTGCGTATCCCCTTCCTCGATTTCACTGGCAAGTTTGTCTACCACTGCCACATCCTGAACCACGCCGACATGGGGATGATGGCGACGGTGGAGGTCACCGAGTAGCAAACGCCCTGGTGCGGCGCCTGTTTCGCCACACCCCCATCATTCCGGGTTGGAGCGGATGGGGGTATTCCCCAACCGCTCCCGTGGCGTTACCGCAAAGGCGTTTTGCTACGCATGTGTTCCCTCAGCATGGATCAGGAACATCCCCGTCTCCCTGCCGTCCAGCGAGGACACGCCCTCGACCTCCAGCCGACAGCTACAACAGCGGGAGCGGGAACACCGGCGGCAGCAACAGCGGAAGTGGAAACACCGGCGGCTACAACAGTGGGAAATCCGCCGCCACGCAGGAAAAATAGCTGCCGGGCCTGGTCAATGATTTCCGAGCCCGGATTTGCCAGCCGGCACTGACACGTCACGGCATGTTCGCCTCCGCCGCGCTGAATCACTCGCGGGACATGGCACCCCGTGGGTACTTGTCGCACAACGTCCCCGCAGGGCGCACCCTGGATCAGCGCATTACCGCCACGGGCTACAGTCTCTCAGGTGGTGGGGCGAGAACATCTGCCATAGCGCCCCGGATGACGCCTCCGCGCAGTCCGCCTTCACCTCCTGGATGAGCAAGGGACAGCTATTGACCAGGAGCGTAACTCAACGAAGAGAATGATATGAACGTCGCTATTTCGTGAGCAAGGCGCATGACGGATCGTTGTCTCAAGTGAAGCACCTCGTCGTCCTCACCCACCCCGAAGCCACGCACCACGTCGCGGGGCTGGTTGGAGGCTGGCACGACAGCGCACTCACCCCGCGCGGTCGCGAGCAGGCCGGGCGCATCGCCGTTCGGCTGCGCGAGGCGATCCCAACGGAGGCGCACCCCGAGCTGTACACGTCCGATCTCCAGCGGTGCCTTCAGACGGCGGAGGTGATTGCGGCTGCGCTGCATACGCCCATGCGGATCATGCCAGACTTGCGTGAAGTCTCATATGGCGAAGCTGAAGGCAAGCCGCAAGCGTGGCTCGACGCGCGGTTTGTCTTTCCTCCGGCAGTGGGGAATCAGGCACGGCTGGACCACCAGTTCGGCGTTGCCGGAGCGGAGACGCGGCGCGAGGTTGCCACGCGCGTCTATCGAGCGATGGACGTGATCCTGGCCTGCCCGGCGGAGTACCAGGTGATCGTCACCCACGGCTTCGCGCTGACCTTCGTGGTCGCGGCCTGGATCGGCATGCCACTGGAAGCCGCGGGGCTGATCGGTGTGCCGGTCAGCAGCGGGAGCATCACGACGTTACGTCAGGAACCTCCGTTTCACAACCGGAGCATCGTCGCGCTCAACGACACGTCGCATCTCGCGTAGCGCGCCGGGTTAGCCGGAACCCGCTCCCAAAGGAAAGGGCGGCCCGGGTGGGACCGCCCTTCATCTGAATGGTGTGCTGGTTGTGGCTACGCCAGGGCGCTCTGGCCGTCCTGGATGCCGTCACCGTCCGTGTCCCAGATCAGGGGATCGGTGGTCGTGGCGAAGAGTTCGTTGCCATCGGTCAGGCCATCGCCATCGGAATCCGCGTTCAGCGGGTCTGTCAGGTAGATGTTCGTCTCGTCCACATCGGCCACGCCGTCCGTGTCGCTATCCGTCGCGGTAACCGCGCCGGAACTGTTCGTGTCAGCCGTTTCAACCGGCGCGGCCGAGAGCGTATCACCCGCCGGCTCGGGGGCGGTGGTGGCCGTCGTGTCAGCGACTGGCGCACTGGCAGCGCCATTGTTGTTCACCAGCGGATCGGTCTTGATCCCGAACAACTCTTCCCCGTCCGAGATGCCGTCA
>JALYWD010000321.1 GCA_030852885.1 Chloroflexota bacterium
CCGATCACCGCCACCAGGGCGATGGCCACGACCGTCAACGCCACCTGCCAGCGATACGGACGGAAGAACTCCGCGACACGGCGCACCGTCGCGGCCCGGATCGGCCGCTTCTCGCCCGGTGGCTGGGTTGCCAACATGCGGCCACGCGGGCCGCCCATCATCATGATTCAGTCATCCAGCCGGTCTTGCACACTCCCCAGCCAGGAATCGGCCGCTTCCGTCTGCATCGCTCGCAAGTCACGCACCAACGCACCAAACTCCGGAGCAGTGGCCGGGGTTGATATTGGCTCATCTCTCAGGCTCTCGCGTACCCCCGCCAGCAGCGCGCGCTGCTCGCTGACCAGCCGATTCGCCGTGGCCTCGTCCAGCCGCAGCGCGAGATACAGTTTGACCAGGAACTCCAGCCGTACCTCGCGCGTGTGCTGCACCGGCTCCGCCAGCCAGCGGCGTAATTCTGCCCGTCCTTCGTCGGTGATTGCCACCGTCCGCCGGCCGGGACGCCGCCCGCCATCGCTAATCAGCCGCAACCAGCCCAGCTTCTCCAGCTTCTTGACATGGTGGTAGATCATCCCGGCTTCCAGGTGGAGCACGCTCCCCAGCGGAGACCCAGCGGCAAAGGAGCGGGCCAGATCATAGCCGTGCCCCGTTCCGCTCTCGGTGGTGGCCAGCACGCCTAACAGCGCATGCTCGGGAGTCATGCCGCGCGGGGAAGCTGCGGCGGTTGCCTTACGCACGGTCATAGTCAACGCAGTCCGAAGATGAGCGGTACGGCCATAGCGCAGAGAATACCGGCGATCACCGCAACGACCCATAACCCGGCCGGAGAAGAAACGGTCGTCCCCTCCTCGATGCGTTGTGCCGCGCGGCGCGCGCGTACGCCGCCGAGAAGGACCAGCAAGATGCCGCTCAGCACGAGCAGGACCGAGTAGATGCGCACGTATGGGACGCCCGGGAAAACCCCGATCGGCAGAAAACTGGCGACAGCCAGCCCCGCCGCGACAAGGCTCAACCCGGTGCGCAGCCAGGCCAGGAAGGTCCGCTCGTTGGCCAGGAGCGTCCGGGCCCGGCTGTCCAGGTCAGTACGCGCCTGAACCGGCTGCTGGCTCACACAACCTGCCCGGCGGGAACGGCGGCCTCATTGCCTTCGCCGCGTGCCGGGCCGACCCAGACCCGCGCCACACGCAGGCCATCGATCTCCTCGACGCGCAAGATTTGCCCATCCTCGGTCACAACCTCGTCACCGACCACGGCCGGACGGCCCAGGCAACTGAACACGAAACCACCAATGGTTTCGACATCATCATCTTCAAGGTCCAGGTCGTAGAACTCCTTGGCCTCCATCAGGGTCGTCAGGCCGTCCAGGGAGAAGCTGCCGTCCGCTGTCCGCCGCCCATTTTCAGACGACGGCTCGAACTCATCGGAAATCTCCCCGACCAGGCTCTCCACCAGGTCCACCAGCGTGATCAAACCCGCTGTGCCACCGTACTCGTCGATGACGATGGCGAATGGCGCCTCGGCCGCGCGCAGCCGGGGCAGAAGATCGGAGGCGGAGGCGGTTTCCGGCACTGCCAGGACGGTGGTCATCACCTCCGGCACGCTGAACGGTGAAGCAGAGCCGGTCGTCGCCACGCTGGCCGAAGCCAGCAAGGTCGGCAGCAGCCTCTTGACGTCGATCACACCCACCACGTGATCGATGTCTCCGTCGTAAACGGGCAACCTGGAGTGGCCGGATGCCGCCACGGCTGCCAGCACCGTTTCCAGGTCAGCGTCTAGCGGCACGGCCGTAATTTCCGTGCGGGGCACCATGGCGTGCCGGGCCTCCAGGTCCGGGAAGAGCAGCGCGCGGTCCACGAGGTCATGCGCGGATTCTTCCACCAACCCCGCCTCCCGGCTGGCATCCACCGCGAGGCGCAACTCCTCAGCGGATTGCACCAGTTGGTGCCCGCTCGCCGGGTCGATGCCGAACAATCGCACCACCGCGTTGCCAATGGTGTTCAGGCCAACGATGGCCGGGCGAAACGCCAGGTAGAACCAGTGGATCGGGCCAGCGGCGAACATCGCGGTCTGTTCCGGGCGCTGCAAGGCCAGGCTCTTCGGCGCAAGCTCGCCGATGACGATGTGGAGCGTGGTGATCAGGGAGAAGCCGACGGCGAAGGAGACCGTGTGCGTGATGGCGTCGCGGGATCCTTCGGGAATAAAGCCGAGGCTATGAATCAGTGGCTCGATGAGCGAGGCAACCGCCGGCTCACCAATCCAGCCGAGCGCCAGGCTGGCCATGGTGATGCCCAGTTGGGTCGCGGCAATGTAGGTATCGAGGTGATTGAGTTCCGCAAGCACCTTTTCTGCCTGGCGGTGCCCTTCAGCGGCAAGTTGCTGAACCCGGGTGCGGCGAACGGAAACCAGCGCAAACTCGGTGGCCACAAAGAAGCCATTGGCCAGCACCAGCAGAAGCACCGCCAAAAGCGCGAGCAGCGTTTGAATAGAAGACTCCTCTCCGGGGAACGAACGGAACCGGCGCTGGCACAGGTGTTGCCAATTGATGCGCGCTGCCGCACCGTCAAGAATACAAGAGTTTTCGCCGAACTCCAGCCCGCGGGATCGCAGCAGAAATGCCGGTCATGCGGGATGTCCGGTAGACTCCCGACCGAGGTAGCAGCGAGACTGTGGCAAGGGTTGGACATACACCGTGACGGGGTCAATTCTGGATCAGTTGCCGGCCCCGCAGCGTGAGCTTTCCGCGCACCTGGCCCGGGTTTTCGCACAGGCTGGGCAGGAGCTCTATCTCGTCGGGGGTATTGTGCGCGACGCCTTGCTGCATCTGCCTTTTCCCGCTGACCTCGACTTCGCGACTTCGGCCCCGACCACCGTCACCCAGGCGCTCCTGGAAGAGGCAGGCGCTGCCTCCACCTACGCCATCGGCGAGCGCTTCGGCACCATCGGCGCGGTGTTCGGGGACCCGGACGACCGTACCCAAATCGAAATCACGACCTATCGCCGCGAGGTCTACCCGGACGCAACGCGCTTCCCGGAGGTGGTCTTCGACGCCACGCTGCGGGACGATCTGGCCCGCCGGGATTTCACGATGAACGCCATTGCCATCAATGCGCTCAGCGGCGAGGTGATTGACCCGTGGGGCGGCGAAGCAGATATCGCCCTGGCGACCGTGCGGGCCGTCGGTGAGCCAGCCGAGCGTTTCGCCGAGGATCCGCTGCGCCTGCTACGTGCCGCGCGCTTCGTCGCACAGCTCGGGTTCCGCCTGGACTGGCAGACCGAGGAGGCCATGGCGGAACAGGCCGAGAGCCTCCAACGCATCAGCCACGAGCGCATCCTGGCCGAACTCACGCGCCTGCTTACGGGCAGATGGGCGGATCACGGTCTGGATGTGCTGCGCCGGACCGGCCTGCTCCGGGCTGCCCTCCCCGAATTGTCCGGACTGGCGAACGAAGGCGATATCGACCTGAGCGGGAGGCTTGCCCGCGAAAAGGATCTTTGGGATCACACCATCCGGGTGGTGACCCAGGCGCCGCCGCGCCCTGCGGTGCGCTGGGCGGCGTTTCTGCATGATGCCGCGAAGCCGCACACGCGGAGCGTCGCGCTCGATGGTGAGGTCCACTTCTTTGGGCATGAGCGGGTGGGTGCAGACATGGCGCGCGCGATGCTGGAGCGCCTGGGGGCCGACAAGGCCCTGCGCGCCCGTGTCACGACGCTGATCGAGCTGCACGGCCGCCCAGCCGCCTATGACGCTTCGTGGAGCGATAGCGCCGTCCGCCGCCTGGCCCTGGAATCGGGCGATGCCTGGGAGGATCTCCTGGACCTGGCGGCGGCGGATGTCACCTCTGGCCGCGAGCGCAAGCGGCAGGAGGCCGCACGCCGCGTCGCGGGGCTCCGCGCGCACGCCGACCGGCTGGCGGCCGAAGCCTCGCTCGCCGAACTGGAAAGCCCGCTCGACGGCAACGACCTCATGCGACTCTTCACGCGGCCACCCGGCCCGTGGATCAAGGCGCTCAAGGAATACCTGCGGGAAGCCGTCATCGATGGCCGGCTGCAGCCGGGTGACCGCACCACCGCCGAGGCGATGGCGCGTGACTACCTGGAGAGTGCGCCCGTGCCTGACAGGGGTTAGCCAGCGGCGACTGGCGTCCCGGCGGCAGGCAACGTGCTTTCCGCCGCGAAATCGACCATGAAGAGCGAGATACCCGTGGTGTCTGGCGCATCCAGCCCGGGCGCCAGCACCGCCACCCCATGCGCCGCGCCAGAGCCTTCCAGCGCAATCACCAGGGAGCCGGTGTCTGTCAGGTTGCCGCCAACCTCGCCGCAGGCCACCACGTCGCCACCCTCGGAGCGCACGATGACCGAGTGTGGTGAGGAGGTCAGGGCATCGAACGGAACGGCAGCCGAGGCATACGCCTGCGACGTCGGTTCGGCGGTGGAGACGCCAACGGTGGCGCCCTGCCCCGGCAGGACCAGGCCCAGGTCTGCAACCAGGTCACCCGCTTCGTCGCAGATACCCGCCACGATCTGGCCACCGCGGCCCGTCGGGCGTGTCACCTCGACCGGCCGGGATTCGACGATGGTCGCCAGGGTACCGTTCACGGCCTGGCCCACAACCAGGATGTCGTTCGCGGTGCCTTCCGCGAACTCGACACCTGCCAGTGACACCACAGGGGTGCGGGAAGCCTCGTCCAGGAAGTCGAGGTCATAGACGCCCGCGTCAATCTGCGAATACTCGGAGGCGTCGCCAAATCCCAACGGCTCGGTCAACGCACTTCCGCCGGCAAAGGCCGGGACCAGGTTGGAATCGAGCGCCCCGTTGATGATGCGGAAGCGTGCGCGGCCTGCATCCAGTGGGCGATCGTCGACCAGGAAGAGCCCCACGCTTGCGGCATCCGCCGTCCCGACCAGCGTTGCATACAACTCGCGGCCAGCGCGCAGCGTGACGGGACCGGCAACCAGTGCGCCGTCGGGGGTCGTTCCGCTTGGGACTACGGCAAGTTGATGATCACCGGAGGCAACGCGGAGTTCGCCGCTGGTAGTACCGAAGCCGAGTCCGATGAGCGCGAGAGCGCCGTCAATGTAGATATCGACCGGCCCGACGCCTTCGAGGCCATGCACGACCCGCACCCGCGTCTGGGCGTCATCCTGTGCTCGTACGGGAGCAAACCCCGCAAGCAGGAGTGAGCCCGACACGACCAGGGCGACGAGCATCACTCGCAGGAACACCACGACCGGGCGCGGATACAGCATCGACTCCTCCCGAGAAAAAAACAAACCCGGCTGAGCCGGGCTTGCCACATCTATCAAACCGGTTCCAGCTTCGGCGGCCCTCACCGCGCAATTCTAGGCTGGATTGAGAACCAGAAGCAGCACAAAGGCGACGGCAATAAGTCCTGCAGCCCCGAAGGCTCGCACCAGAAGATCTGATGCCCGCAGAGAATCTGTCGCGCGGCGCTCGTTCTCAGTCACGCGGTCCCACCCCCTGAATTGTCTTCCCATCAACGTTGCGACAGAAGTTAGCAATTCCCAGGTCGCTAACCGGCGGAGATTGCCGCAACAATTGCCTCCCGCCGCGATAGTACGGGTGCCGTTCCCGTCTGTCAATCCGTGGGCGTTGCCGATGGTCCGGGATTTTCCGGGTTGTGACCTGGACCACGCTTGCGCGCTTGCTTCTCCCGCTTCACCGCCCTGCGCTGCTCATGCGCCTGTTTGCGCTCCAGGCGGTCCGCCTGCCGGTCTGGTCTCGCCCGTTTTTCCCGGCTGGCCGAGCCACGCTTGCCCGGCTTGCGGTCGCCCGAAGCGTCCAGGAACGCCTCGCGCGTCAACCGCATCTCGACCACGCGCAGTTCCGTCTGCCGCCGGGAGACCCACTCCACGTGCTCACCCGTGATCTCGAAACCCACGCGCTGGTAGGCGGCAATAGCACGTGCGTTGTGGGAAAAGACCTCCAGGCGCACCTCATCGAGGCCGAGATTGTCGAACGCTTCGTCCATGACCAGGCGCGTCGCCTCGGTGCCGTAGCCGTGGCCCCAGGCGTCCTTCTCACCAATGACGATCCGGAAGAGTGCAGACGTCGTGTCACCGGTGCGGGAGCGATCCGTAATCGCGGTGGTGCCCAGCAAGCGCTTGCCCTTGCGGACATGAATGGCGAAGCAGGTGCCACGGGCAGAAGATGGCAGGATGAAGGAATCGAAGTAGCCCCGGGATTGCCAATCCGTCAAGGGTTCCAGGTCGTGGCGGAGCAGATTGGCGATCTCCGGATCGGCGTACCAGCGCTGGAACGCCTCCCGATTCTGGGGAACATGCTGGCGTAGAGCAACGAGCTCACCCTTGCGCACCAGTGCGCCGTGATCCCGTTCCTCGTCGTCCTCGTCGTCCAGGTCATCCTCCGCATCATCGGCGTTGCGTTGCAGGCGCCGCCGAATCCAGGATCTGAAACCGCCAAGCATGGTAACACCCGCCTGTGACTACCCCTACCACACCAGTGTCGCAAGAGCAGCGCCACCGCCACCGCACCATTCGACACCGGCGGCGTTGGCACCGATACTCGCAAGTGAACCACTGCGGTTCGGGTCATGCCCCGTCGACGCGGCTATCGTGTCCGCAGTGTCGGCGATAATTGACTGACCGACCAGAGGTTGTATTCACTTTGTCTACGCTTTCCACCGCTCCACCTTTGGCCAAGAGCCTGATTCTCTTCATCGGCGACGGGATGGGCCAGGCCCACCGGTTCGCGGGCCAGTTGCTGGCCGCCGGGCGTGACGGCCGCCTGGCCATGGATCGCCTGCCCGTTCTCGGTCACATGGGCACCATGTGCGTCGATCCCACCACCTTCGTCACCGATTCCGCGGCGGCAGCCTCCGCCATTGCGACTGGCTACAAAACGAAGAACGGTTGCGTCTCCATTGACGCGGACGGTGAGAGCCGCCCCACGATCCTGGAGATGGCCAGGGCCTCCGGCCGCTCGGTCGGGCTGGTCAGCACCTGTCAGATTACCGATGCCACACCGGCAGCCTTCGCGGCCCACGTTCCACTCCGGGCGGCGCAGAGCACCATCGCTCGCCAGTACATCGAGGAGGCCCAGGTCGATGTGATCCTGGGAGGGGGCGCGGTGCACTGGTACCCACGCGGACAGCGTCTGCCGGCTGCCCTGACCCAGGATGCTCGCTGGCGCGGTGTCGGTCAGGAGGGAGACCTCGTCGCCCACGCTGCCGAACTGGGTTACGACGTGGTCATGACCGAGGAGGAACTGGCGGCCAACCTGAAGCAGCGGTCCACCACCGAATCCAACCGCCCGCTGCTCGGCCTCTTCGCGGGCGAGGAGTTTTTCGTCCAGACGGCGGAAGGGCTTGGCGCAGTCTATGACCCGCCAGTTTCCCTCGCTGACCTGACTGCGGCTGCCATTGAGGTCCTCTC
>JALYWD010000327.1 GCA_030852885.1 Chloroflexota bacterium
GCAGGATCTGGAAATGCGGTGACTTGCCGCCGCGCTCCTCCCGGTGGGAGAGCGCTTGCCCTTTGGCCAGCGTGTAGATGCGCGGCATGCTCCGCCTTCGTCCAACCCGCAACCGGCAACCTGCGAATTGCCCCGCGAACTATGGCACGGCCACGGCGCCCCCCACGCTACACGGCGCGCTGGCACCTCTCTTGCGGGGCCTTCTTTGGCGCTGCGCTGGCTGTGGCCATGCAAGGCTTCTCTCGCCAGGCAGGCCACATGTGACGCTGGAAACGCCGAATCAGGCCAATGCTGGCTGAACCGGACGTGGCGGAAGCCCCGACTCCCGAATCCTCAATCCGGGCATTTCAGCGCCGCAAAGGATGCCCGACGGTAATCCTCATGCTGCTCCGGCGTTGGCGCCCCGCCCATCCCGGAAAGGACGAACGCATGAATCCGCGCACGACACCACAACCACGAGCGCCGCTGACGACCCTGGCCGCGGTGGCCATCATCGGGCAGGTCATACTGCTGGCCAGCGCCCTGCTTCTGCCACTGGTATCAGAGTACCGACTGCTGGGCGACAACATCAGCGAACTGGTGCTGGGCCGCTTCGGCTGGGTGCAGACCCTGGCCTTCATCTGCGGAGGCATCGGCACGCTTGCGCTGGCCTACGCCATCCGCCAGCTCACGGCTGGCACATGGGGCTCGCGCGTAGGTTCGTTGCTGGTCGGGGTCTACGGGGTGGGAGCCATCCTCGTCGCGCTCTTTCCGACGGACCGCATCGATAATCCTGATCAGGTCTGGGCGCAATCCACCACCGGCATGATCCATGTCGCGATCTCCACCCTGAGTTTCGTGTGCATGATCATCGCCATGTTCGTCCTGTTTCGCACATTCCTCCTGGATTCACGCTGGCGGCCACTGACTCCCTGGATCGTCCTGCTTCCCTGCGCGGCCTTTTCGCTGTTCTTCGGCCAGGGGGAAGGCCCGTGGGTCGGGCTGTTGCAGCGGATGATGGTGGGCGTTATCTCTGCCTGGATCGTGATTGTTGCGCTGCGCGTGCATGCGCTGGCGGCCGGCTTTGCCCTCACACCCAACCCTTCTCCCGGTGCGCGAGAGAGGGGAGCCGTGGGCGGGCGCGTTGGTGGAGAAACCGCGTAACCACGCAAATGCTGACACCCACGTTCGGCGCAGAAAGCCCCTCTCCCGCGCACCGGGAGAGGGGGTTGGGGTGAGGGTTCTTTGGATAGTTAGTCCGCCACGCCCTGCGACACAATCGCCGCCTCAGCCTCTGCGGCAGCCTCTGCTTCCTCAGCGCGCAGGGCCAGGGCCGCGCGCGGGATCACCAGCCAGAAGTTGCCGAGTTCCGCATTCCAGGTGTCCAGCAGCGATGCGCCGAGGGCGCTGCCCGTGGCCGTGACGTGCCGCTCAACAAGTGCGCGCAGGGCGTCTGCCGGGACGCTCCCGCCGCGGACATGCTCCAGCAGGACCGATTCGCCATTGGTGCGCTGTGGGAACGTTCCCTCCGGGTCGTAGACGAACACCGTGCCGTTCGTCATGCCAGCGCCGAAGTTGTGGCCGGTCGGGCCGAGCACCACGACGGCGCCACCGGTCATGTACTCGCAGCCGTGATCGCCAATTCCTTCCACCACCGCGGTCGCGCCGCTGTTGCGAACGCCGAAGCGCTCACCCGCTCGGCCAGCCGCGAAGTAGCTGCCGCCCGTCGCGCCGTAGAGGTTCGTGTTGCCGGCAATGGCCTGCGGAGTCGTGAACGGCGCTTCCGCCGGGGGACGGATGGCGATCTCTCCACCAGACATCCCCTTGCCCACGTAGTCGTTCGCCTCACCCTCCAGGTGCAACTGCATCCCGCTGGTGATGAACGCGCCAAAGCTCTGGCCCGCGCTGCCCTTCAGCTTGATCGTGGCCGTGCCCGCTGGCAGGCCATTCGGGTGGCGCATGGTGATCGCGTGAGCCACCTTCGCGCCAACCGTGCGGTTCTCGGTCCTGATCTCCATCTCGACCGCGAACGGCTTGCCGTCGGGGATGGCGGCCCCTGCAAGCTCCAGGACGGCGTCATCGAGCGTTGCGCCCTGCGGCGTGATGTCGATGTGCTTGCGCCGCTGTGCCTCAGGTGCTGGCTCCGCGAAGAAGCCGGAGACATCGAGCATCCCGGCGCGGCCCGGAAGTTCCCGGGAGGCCAGCAGGTCCGTGCGGCCCACCAGGTCATCAATGGAGCGCGCGCCCAGGCGTGCCAGTTCCTCGCGGATGGCGTGGGCCAGGTGCGTGAAGTAGGCGATGACCTGCTCCGGGTTGCCGGTGAACTTGGCGCGCAGATCCTCGCGCTGGGTGGCAATCCCGGTCGGGCACGAGTTGAGGTGGCATTGGCGGGCCATGTCGCAGCCAATGGCCACGAGGACCGAAGTGCCGAACCCGAACTCTTCCGCGCCGAGCACCGCCGCCATCACAACGTCTTCAGCGGTCTTGAGGCCGCCGTCCGTGCGCAGCCGCACGCGGGAGCGCAGGCCGTTCTTGACCAGCGTCTGCTGCGTCTCGGCCAGGCCCAGTTCCCAGGGCGCACCGGCAAACTTGATCGAGGCCAGCGGCGAAGCGCCGGTGCCGCCGGAGTGCCCGCTGATGAGCACGTAGTC
>JALYWD010000694.1 GCA_030852885.1 Chloroflexota bacterium
GTGGAGGACAACGTCACCCTGCGCAGCGGCTGCACGGTGATTGGCGACGTCCTGCTGCGCGAGGGAACCATCGTGCCCGAAGGCGCCGTGATCGAGACGCAGGCCCAGGCGGACGCGCTGCCGACGCGGTAGGGAGCCGCGAGGCCCGGGCAGCCGCCATCACCCTGGCCGGCATGAGTCGGTCACGGTGAACCCCAGTTCAGCCGCAAAGGTCCGCTGATCATCGACGGTGATCCAGAAAACGCCGCACGGCGCGTTCCTGGGAATTCTGATCGTGGTCTGGAAGGACCCATCCGCCACGGCCACTTCGGCGTGAGTACGTCTTTTCCCAAAACTCACGGTCACTTCCCGAAAGTTGAAACCCTCCCCGCGCACGATGACCTCAGTGCCCGGCGGCCCTTCTTCTGGGTCAATGGACACCGTGGGCGTGATGCCGGATCGGGCCGCACTCGCCTCGGCCCAGCCCGTTGCCTCCGCAATCGATTCCTTCTCCTGGATATCCGCCTCGGCGATCAAGGGCAAGTAGTGATCGATGAGGTCTTGTTCCTGCTGATCACTGGTGATGAGAATCGTCCCACTGCCGGCCTGGACCGTGTATGCCCGTTCGTGATCGGCGCTGCCGGCGAAGAAGAGATAGCGCTCCCCGATGCGCAATGGACCAAAGCCCAGGGTGTCCGGCGTTTCTTCGTACGCGCCCCAGTAGACGACGGACACCTGGCCGCTCATGCCCCCAGCCAGCGTCCGTTCCACCGTGACCAGGTAATGCTGCACGTGTTGTGGCGGCGCGGCTCCCGTGGAGACGTGAAGTTGCTCACGCTCCAGGGCATCCACCCGGGCAATGAAGATTGCCCCGTGGTACGCCCGAATCTCGTCGCTGGCTTGTGACTGGTCGTAGTCCCGCTGCGGATCGAAGGCCTCTGCCACTGGCGTAGCGAACGGTTGCACCACGGTGATGTCGGCCGAGGCCGTCTCTCCACGCGCATCCAGAACCACCACCCGGTGCTCTCCGGGCGCCACGTTCGGAATCCTCACCTCGACGGTGAATGAGCAATCCTCCTGCACCACGACAGCCGCCAGGCGCTCCTTGCCGGCGGGATCATTCCACCAGATTGAGGCCTGTGGTCGCACAAGGTACGTTGCCGATACCACCACCCGGTCACCGGGCTTCCCTACCGCTGGCGACGCGCTGACTTCAGGCCGGCTTACACGTCCACAGGAATAGCGCCGAAGCCCCTGCGCTTCCTCGTGAGCAGCTTCCGCAATGAGCGGCTCGATGCTGGCAACCAGGTGCGCGGCCTCCTGATCATTGTGTATGGGAATCACCCCGACGCCGTCTGCGACCGGATAGACGTTTTCGATGGGATCGAAGCCAGCGAAGAACAGATACCGCGCGCCAACCTGCAGCAGGCCGGTAGCGCCGTAATCCGAGATGTCCGGGGATTGGCTGGTAAAGTCGTAGTACCAGATCTCGACGCGCCCGGCGGCTTCACCCCGTAGGGTCTGGGAGACTTCGACGGCGTACAGGATGACCGGCAGGCTATCCGTGGGGTCACTGGAGGGAATGATGTCTTCCCCCGTGACAGCGACCACCGTTCCCAGGAAGATGCTGCCAAAGCGGAGGCGGTTGTCATCAATCACAGCGCTTGCGACGTTGGCCTCGGCAGGGGCGGGCGTTGCCGGAGCCTCGGCAAGCCCGGGGGATGGGTCCAAGGGGAGCAGCATGATCCATCCGCAGAAGCTGGCGATCAACATACAGACCATGCGCGTCATCAATTTGGCCCGTGGAGCCATCTGGCATCCCTTCGCTTCAGGGCACAGAGCCCGCGCCACAGCCCATATACACGTGGCATGACCAGCATATGTGCGTACAATCCCGGACACAACCCAGGGCACGCCTCAGGCCACTGCGAAAGGCCCGCGCATGCGTCTCCTTCACCACGTTCTCATTGCGGCATGTCTCGCCGCTACATTCGCATCGACCTCCACGGGCCAGGCACGGGCTGCCGCCACGGATCAGCCGTGCCCGGCCGGGACATCGCCAGCCCCAATCATGTCGGTGGGAGATCTCTTCCTGCCGACCGGCGCGATCCCCTACTCCACCATCGCACTGACGCGTTACACGCTGGACCCGGGTGCAACATTACCTGCGGAACTGGACGTGCCGATCATGTACATCGTCGAGTCTGGCGTGTTGCAGTATCCATATCAGGCTGGGCCCGGAATCCTCTCGTCGCCGTACTGTCTACCTGATGATGGTCACATCTCCATGAGCGGATCGATCAACCTCAGCAACGATGACTATGTGACAGTGAACGCAGGACAAACGCTGGTTGCCGAGCACGGCCTGGTGGGGCCGCTGCGCAATGGTGGCGACGTGCCGCTCGTGCTGCTGGAAGTCCGGCTAATAATCCCGGAGATCGACCCGGCGAGCGGCCTGCCAATCGTTGACCCGTTCGTGGCTGCCCGCGAGCAGAACCGCGACCTCCGACTCCGCAAAGAGGAGTGCAGGGCGCGGGCACGCGCAATCGCCGAGGGCACCCCGGTCGCGCCCCTGCCTGCGGACCCTGTGTACATCGAGGCTCCAGAGCCGACACCGGCGTTCACGACGTCCGGCTGGGCGAGCGACGTGACGCGCGAGCGCCGCAAGACCCCGCGTACCTGCAAGGATTCGTAGGCGCGTGGCTCAGGCC
>JALYWD010000447.1 GCA_030852885.1 Chloroflexota bacterium
CCATCAGCACCCTGGATCGCATCGACCTGGGCCAGGCGATTGCCGGCCAGTTGGCGCAGGTCGGCATCCAGACCGAGTTGCAGACCGTGGAGATCGCCACGTTCAACGGGCAGTGGAAGGACCCGGAGGCGGCGCCGCTGCGACTGGTCAGTTGGCGTCCCATGATCGATCCGTACACGCTCCTGTCGCTCATGGTCTCAAACAGCGGTTATCTCTCCCGTTACAACGACCTGGAAGCGCAGAAACTGATCGATGCCGCTGCGGTCGAGCCCGACGCTGCCAGGCGAGAGGATCTGTACGTGCAGCTCGGTGACGTGCTGTTTGAATCGCCTGCGGGGATCTACCTGTGGAACCGCACGGCGTTCTACGGTTCGGCGGCCGATGCCCCTGTCTGGACGCCGCGCCCGGACGAATGGCTGCTACCGCTCTATGCCGATGCCGTTGAAAGTTGATCCAGTTCATGCCGATTGCGTTGAAAACTGATCCCGAAGCCTCTGTCGTGATTGGCGCATCCGCGGCCCCTGGTGATCTCGCGTTTGTGCGAGATCGCCGGGTTGGCCACCTGGCCACGGCGGACGCTGCTGGCACGCCATCGGTGGTGCCGGTGTGCTACGCGCTGCTGGAAACTGGCGGCGCGCCCGGCATCGTTATCGCCATTGACGAAAAGCCGAAGGGCGACCCACGCGCGCTGCAACGCGTGCGCAACATCCTGGTGCGGCCGGAAGTCTCGCTGGTGGTCGATGACTACAGCGAAGACTGGCGGCAACTGGCGTGGGTGCTGGTACGCGGTCAGGCGCGGATGGTCGAGCCGGGGGAGGCAGAGCATGCCCCGGCCGTGGCCGCTGTGCGCGCGAAGTACCAGCAATACGGCCGGATGCGCCTGGAACACCTCCCCGTCATCCTGATTGAGAACCTGGCGACGACATCCTGGCTCGGAAGCGGCGCGCTGGAAGGCATCGTCGAGGCGCGGCCAGGACGCGACGAGTTCGCGGCGCTGGTGCGTGGCCGCCGCTCGGTGCGCGCCTTCTCCAGCCGCCCGGTGGCGCGGCGGATCATCGAGGAAGCGATAGCCTCGGCCGGTTGGGCGCCCTCGCCGCACGGGCGGCAGCCGTGGCGCTTCGTGGTCGTGGAGTCGCCGGAGCGCCGCCTGGCGCTGGCAGACGCCATGGCCGCGACGTGGCAGGAGCAGCTTGGCCTGGACGGTCAGGATCAGGCCATCATCGCCTCACGGCTGGCGAAGAGCCGGGACCGCCTCATCCGGGCCCCCGTCCTGATCATTCCCTGCCTCTACCTGGCGGACATCGATGTTTATCCCGATATTGACCGCCAGGCGGCTGAGGAGCTGATGGCGGTTCAGAGCCTGGGCGCGGCCATCCAGAATCTTCTTCTGTCGGTCTATGCAGCCGGGGCCGAGGCCGGTTGGATGTGCGCGCCGCTCTTCTGCCCGGAGATCGTGCAGGAGACCCTGGGTCTGGACGCCGCCCTGCAACCGCACGCGCTCATCCCGGTCGGGTATGCCGCCGCCGACCCGGTGCGGCGGCCACGCCGCCCTCTGGACGAATTGATCGTGGACTGGCAATAGGTGAGACGTGAGGAGGACGGAGTTTCCGTCCTCCTTGGTCTTGTTCTCCTCGACCAGGTGCAGACTGATCCACAGCGGCCCGTACTCTGAGGCCATCGCGGGCAGGAAGAGCGGGGAGGGGCGGTCGAGCGTGAAGCTGACCGTCGTCGGATCGACCACGGCCATCTGCTCCGTAGTTTGGTTGTCGTGCCTACTTCACGCCGCACCAGTTGAGCATGAGTGCCCCGAGCACCTTGGCCGTCGGCGCCAGCGAAGTGATGTCCAGCCACTCATCGGCGCCATGCGCGTTCATGCCGACGGTGCCGTAGCAGGCGCTGGGGATGCCCCGGAAGTTGTAGTAGCGCATGTCGTTGATGCCCGTGCTGCCGACCGGTTCGAGCGGTGAGCCGGTGAGGTGCTCGTGCCAGCTATCCAGCATCCGCACGACGGGTGCATCCATGGAGATCTCGGAGCCTGCGCTCTGGAAGCCATCCCAGGTGATTACCGGCGGGTGCTCCGCGAACCAAGGATCGCCGGCCAAGGCGCCAGCGACCGCTTCCTCAATTGCGCACCTGGTTTCCGCAACGGTCTGTCCAGGGTAGCAACTGAGGCGGCAATGCAGCTCGCACGCGCCCGGCACCGTGCTGGGCCAGTCACCGCCCTGGATCACGCCGATGTTGAGGTTGATCGGGTGGTTCAGCCCCACGAACGCCGGGTGCGTCTGCTCGTTGAGGCGCGTATCGAGGTCTTGCAGGGCCTGCATGATGGGAATTGACTTCGTGATGGCATTCACGCCCTGCCAGGCTTGCATGGCATGCCAGGACTTGCCGGTGATGGCGATGCGGAACCAGAGTACCCCGACGTGAGCGTTGGTGATGCGGCCGCCGGTCGGCTCGGTGATGATGCAGGCATCCGCGTCGTCCCGCAGCGAAGCGGCCAACGCGCCGTTGCCGGTGCATTCCTCCTCGATCACGCTGTGGATAAACAGATCGCCCTGCAGCTCGATGCCGGCGTCGCGCAGCAGGCGCGGCAGCATGAGGTTCAGCGC
>JALYWD010000141.1 GCA_030852885.1 Chloroflexota bacterium
CTACCTGGCTGAAACGATCCCCGGCGCGGAACTGGCCCTCATCCCCAACTGCGGCCACTTCGGGCACATGCAGGAACCTGACGCGTTCAACGCGCGGATGCTGGCGTTCCTGGCTGGGTGAGCCTGCACGAACGCATGGTGCTCCGTCTGGAGAAATACTCACCGGAGCGGCCTGTTGGCGGGTTGCTCGCCTCCTGCTCGTGCCATGGAGCAGGTGTCAGGCGCGGTCGGTGAGCGTGACCCGGTCGATAGCAACCGAGAAGGCGCTCCGTGCGCTACCGGGTTCCTTCCCTGCCCCAAACCCGACCGTGACCGGGCCAGCAACCTCTGGCAGTGGCGTATTGACCGGGTTGACGACGTCTACGCCGTTGAGCAGGAATGTCAGGTCGTCACGCTGGCGCGCAATGGTGATGGTCTGCAGGGCATCGGACATCCGCGCGTCGTACTCACGCGGGGTGACCCAGACGTAGTACCCGTTGCCAAAGGTGCTTTCCCGGTCCAGCCGCCACGTCTGCGACTCCGGGTTAACCGCGAAGCGCCACGAGGCGTTGTCCGCCGTCTCGCGCACGGAGGCGAGGATATCTCCCTCCCCGGAGACGCTCCCCACATCGAGCGTGTAGGTGAAATCCCCTGATGCCTCGGCCTGGTCACCGTGCAACTCGTTGCTGATCCCTGGCGCGAGCACCGTCAGGTTCAGGGCGTCATTGGCCACATCCGCGGTGAACCCGGGCTCATTCATCTCCCACTGGCTGTCAGGCGCAGCGAAATCGTCGGCGAAGAGGGTCACTTCCGGGCCACCGGCGCTACCCGGCAGGCTGATCGGCGTCTGCGTTGCCCCGAGCCACGAGCTGGGCGGCGCAAAGCGCGAGCGTGATTGTTGCGGGCCGCTGCTGGTGCTGAGAATGATCCAGAGCGCGATGACACCCAGGATGATCCAGAGCACCTTGCGGCGGGACGCTCCGGCCTTGGGCGCTGCCTGGGTGATCGGCGGCGGCCCGGAGGCGGGAACGGCGGGCCCTGGCTCGGATGCGGGACTGAACGGCGGCGGCGGCGCGCCACCCGGCCGCGTGGGTGAGGCGGTTGCGGCGCCGCGCACCTTGCCGGCGCTAGCACTCTTCCTAGGCTTTCCCTTGTGCGGCGCGGCGTGCGGGCGTGCCTGGCGGATCGGCGCGGTGGGCGTGGTGCGGGAGAGCAGCACGGCCCATTCCTCGCCAGTCGGGCGATCCAGGAAGCTGATCGTTGTTGCGCCGAAGGCGCGTTCGAAGAGGGCCGCCAGCCCCGGCTCCAGGGAGGCGAGAGCCGGCGCCTGCGGGGGTGGCTGCATGACCGCCGAGGGCCGGCTGTAGGGAAAATGGCCCTGCCGGATCGACTTCTCGAGCGTTGGTGCGTCGTCGCTACCCAGCCAGCGCCCGGCGTAGGGGTGCCGCCCATCCATCAGCAACTGGAAGATGAGCACGGCCAGCGCGAAGCGGTCGTGCTCGAACGAGCGGTCCACGGTGTGAAATGACACCCCCTGGATCTCGGGCGCGGTGTAATCCGGCTTGCCGACCAGGGAGCGGTAGGTGATTACCTTGCCATCGCGCAGGGCACGCACCTGGAACGAGTCGGTGTCGATCAGCACCACGTCGCCCGCCGGCGAAATGAGCACGTTGCTCTCGTTGAGATCGCCGATGATGTACCCGGACTGGTGCATCGTTTCCACGAGCGTGGCCAGCCGCTGCGCCACCAGCAGCAGGTGGGCGCGCCGGTAGTGCGGCAGTTTCTGGGCGCGCAGGCGGGGGTTGAAGGCAGTAATCAGGGGTACCCCGTGCTCGACGCGCGGCAGCAGAATGCCGATCAGCCGCCCGTGGTCATCCAGCAACAGCTCCTGCGGCCAGGCGATGAGTACGCCGGGAAGGCCGGGCAAGCCGGCTGGCGCCGGGGGGTGGGCCAGCATCCACTCCAGCTTGGCGCGCTCGATCGGGCCCGGAGCGCTGCGGTAAATCTTGGCCGCAAGCTCTTTCCTGCCCTCGACGGTGAAGACCTCCGCCTGCCCGCCGCTCCCCAGCAGCTTGCCGAGCGTGTAGCGATGGCCGTGGGTGTCTTTCACCTTGCGCTTGCCGCTCATACGGAATCCGGCTGCACCGCCACCACCAGGGTCAGGTCATCGTCCACGCGCTCCCGCAGGCGTGGGCTTTCCAGGAACTGTTCCAGGTGACGCTGCAATTCCGGGGTCGCGGAGCCTTGCCGCAGGGTCGCAAAGAATGGCTGGAAAAAGGGTGCGTGCGGGCGGGCGGTCTTGAGGTCGGCGGAGACGGGCAGCAGGCCATCCGTGAGAACCGCGAATCCCGGCGCGACCTCGCCGATGTGGATGTAGCGCGGTGCATCACCGCCGGGGCCGGTCAGGAAGTGAGTTTCGTTGGCGTACTCGCCGCGTTGCGGCCGCGTGAGCGGGATGAGCGAGCCGTCTGGCTCCAGCGCCACCACCAGGCCATCGCCCGTCTGCGCCACGCCGAGGCAATCCGGCATGGCGATGACAACGGTCAGCGTCGTGGAGAGATCGCGCAGATCCAGCCCCGTTGCCGCCGCCTCGAACTCCAGCTCGCGCCGCGCCTGGGCGAAGGCATCGTCCAGCATGGCGTAGACCCCGCCCGTGCGCGGCTGCAACATACGGTCAAAGATCGCGCTCACCGCGCGCCGGACCGCGAGCCGGGACCCCACCTGGGCGTGACTGGCCGAGCCCGCGCCGTCGGCGACGGCAACGGCCAGCACCCCGCCGCCGCACTCGGCGGCCATGAAGGCATCCTGACCGGGCAGCCCCTGCTTGTGATGTGAGGCGCCGATGGTGCTGGCTCCCAGCACTTGCCATCCTGGCTCGATTACGGTCATGAAGGATCGATCTGCGCCCAGCCGGCATTCGGCAGCGTCACCGTCTCGCCGGGCCGGGAATTGGCCACGGCCGAGAGGCTGCCGGAGAGCCAGCGGAAGAGGCTCTGGAACTCCCCGATGCTGGTCAGCCTGGCCGGGGAGCGCTGGCTGCTGAACATGGCCAGTGGGCCCATGTCTGCCTTCTCCACCCCGATCGGGAAGACGGAGACGCCCTTGAGGCTTTCCTCCAGGCGGGCCTGGTCGGCCGCCGCCGACCAGTTCTGGTCCGTGGGCTCACCATCGCTGATCAGGAAGAGCCAGGGCCGGAAGTACGGGATGCCGTGGTTCTTGTACATCGCCTTGCGGCCCCGCAGCAGATCCAGCCCCAGGTTGACCGCGTCCCCCATCGGCGTGCCGCCATCCGCGCGCAGCGCCGGCGGTGTGAAGGTGTCTGCCGGTACAAAGGCCACCGCCGGGTCCGCCGCAATCGCGCCGCCATGCCCCTGCCGCACGTCAATCGCCTGCGCGTTGCCGCCGAAGGTGACGATTGCCACCTCGACCCGCAGTGCCGCCAGGGAATCGGCCTTGAGGTCGTCCGCGAACTGACGGATACCCGCGTTCAGTTCGTCAATTGCCTTGCCCTGCATGGAGCGGGAGGTATCCAGCACCAGCACAACCGGGCAGCGCTGCTCCGGGTTATCGACCAGTTCGGCGACGGCAAAGGGATTGGTCTCTTCCATGTGAAATAGTCCTCCATTGCGGTGGTCGTGGGTTGTCCGGAGCGGCTGCGGTTCGGGGCGGCAGTCGCATGCTCCAGCGCGAACGCGGAAATGGTAGCTATGGCGCCGCGCGTTCCACCTTCATAGTTCAGGCCAGGTAAAGGCTGGCGCGACGCGGGTCACGTTCCTGTGACGTTGCCTTGATGGATAGGGTTCCCTCTGTTAGGGTGCATGCCGTCAGGCGCGGGTTCGCGGATGGGCGAACCTGCGCGTGCGTCAGGAATCCAACCTCGTGTGGGGACATGAGCGTTGGGTGGCACGCGGCGCCTGAGCATCGTTACGGGTTCTGGTTCCGGTTCTGGGATACCGGCCTGGCCTCGTTTGATCCTGGAGGGAGGATCAGATGAAGACCTTGTCACGCCACACGCTCCTGCGGCTGCTCCTGGCTGCGGGGCTGCTCTTGGCCGCGCCATTTTCCTTTGCCGCACGCAGCCTGGCCCAGGAACTAACTCCTGGCGCCACTGGCCTGGTGGCAAACACCGGCGGTGAGCCGGTCTTGCTGCGGAATGCGCCGGACTGGAACGCGCCTACGCTCGCCTCCTATGGTGAAGGCACCCCACTCCAGATCGCGGAAGGCCCGCTCTACGACGCCAATGGCAGCACCTGGCTGGGTGTGGTCATCGACGGCGCATTTGGCTACATCCCGGCAGGCTACCTGGTCGCCGATAGTGCCCCGGGCGAGCAACCAGTGGAGGGCGCCACGGAGTTGGCCGCCGAGCCCGTTCCGGCCCCGGCTGTGGCAACTGGAGCTACGACCGTCGCTACGGCTGATCTCACGTTCCTCGTCGATCCCAGTTACGACAGCGCCATGCTCTGGGTCATTCCGGCGGGCACGCCGCTGGAACCAACGGGCGACTGGGTCGATGCCTTTGCCGGCGTGGTGGTCGATGGGCAGTTCGGCTGGGTCGATGGCGCTTACCTGGGCGATGGCGGGGCGGTTGCCCCAGCGCCGGAGCAAGCTCCAGACGTGCAGTTGCTGCAGGAGGCCGTGCCCCTCGCTGAGCCCGTGGCGGAAGCCGGAGCAGAGGAGTTGCTGGCGACCACGCTCAGTGATGTCAACCTGCGCGATGCGCCTGATGCCAACGCCATGGTGCTCGGCATCCTGCCCGCCGGGAGTGAGTGGACGGCGCTGACGGGGCCGGAGCTTGGCTACTGGCAGGTCACCGATGGCGTAATGACTGGTTGGGTAGACGCCGGGTTCGTGCAGATCACGGTGGACTACCTGCAACACGGCAAGAAGAACCGGGACAAGAACCGAGGCAACAACGGGAACGATGCCGCTGCGTCGGGAGATGCCCCGGCGGGCGGCATCGCCTGGCCGGTGAGCGGTGGCACCTGGTCAGTCATGCAGGGGTACAACGGCTCGTCCCACCAGAACCAGGATGACCTCTGGCAGTACTACTACTCCCTGGATATCGTGCACGAGGATGGCCGCACCGCCGGGGAAACAGTTTACGCCCCGGTCAACGGCACGGTGACCTGGACAGATCGCTCCACCGGCGGCATATCCATCGATATTGGTGGTGGCCACGCGGTGGCCATGTTCCATGCTGACTTCGACCGCCGCTTCGAGGCGGGTACGCCGGTCAGTCAGGGCGAACCAATGGGGGTCATCTCCGGCTCGGGTGGTCCCGGCTTCGCCGGTTCGCCGCACCTGCACTTTACGCTCTGGACCTCCAGCGATGACGGGAACTGGGACCGCCACGCGGTCCCCTTTGCCGGGCCGTTCGCCATCGAGGGGATGGATCTCCCCGATATCGGCGGTGGATCCCAGTACGCCGGCACAACGTTTAACCCATAACGAGCCGCCTGCACGGGGCAGGCGTTGCTCTGGCATGAAGTTGGCGTGATGACCTCTGCACAGCGTGGGGTGAGCCGCGCGCCGTTCCGGCTGTGCCTGGCGACATCTGGAGGATTCCACCATGACTGATCAATCGCCCTCTCCTGGAGTGGTGAACGCAACGCCAGAGGGCGGCCCCGTGCATGAAGGCACGCCCGCCACCGAGCCGGGCGCCGGGCAGGTGCGCCTGACGCCGGAGGGTGGCCCGCTGGGCGAGCAACCCGATACGGTTTTGCATCCTCCCACCTGGCAAGAACACATGAAGGGGCCCATCATCGGGCTGGATGGCCGTGAAGCAGCGGCCAGCAAACCAGCGGAATCCATGACGGCTCAGGCGCCGCCCCCGCCGGCGGCAGACCGCACCCCTCCCCCGCCGTACGCGCAACCTGCTGGCAGCGGCCGCACGGCCGAGGATGACGAGGAGCTGAAGAAGTGGCCGCCTTACTCAGGCAAGCCCGTCTCTGAGGTGCAGGATGCCTGGCGCTACGCGGCGCCGGTTGTCTCCCAGGCGGAAAAGCTGGCCATCTCCGCGCTTGGCCTGGCCGGCACCGGGCTGACCAGGCTCGCTGGATTCCTGGAGCAGCGCCGCCAGGATCGCGGCCCGGACGAGAACACGAACCAGGCCTGATTCTCCTGCTCAAGGCATGTTTGGCTGCCGGGCCCATGGGGCCCGGCAGGACTTCTGGTGTGCGCCGGGCAATGTTTGACGCCCCGTATTGACGCTCGTATCATGATTTGGGATGGGGTAATACGTCGGCAGAGTATCTGCCAACTTTTGGCCAAACGCGCCACAAAGCAACGCGTTACCACGCTCATGGTCAATACTCATGCCCCATGCCTGGGGCTGGTATTTCATTTGCCGTGCGCGCCCTCGGGCCTGCGCGTCACAATCCAATCATTCAGGGATGCCGATGACCAATACACTCATCTTCGGCGTCCTCGGGGCCATTCTCGTCGCTGTAGCCACCTATTTTGTGACTCGGTGGTATCTGGAGGGGCGTGCAGATGCGCACGCGCGCAAGATCCAGGCCGAAGCCGACCGCATTCTGGAGGAAGCCGAAAACCGGCGACGTGATGCTGCGCTCGAGGCGAAGGACGAAGCAATCAAGCTACGCGCCGAGCTTGATCGTGAACTTTCTCAGCGTCGGAAGGAAATCGACCGCGTTGAGCGGCGGGTAGAGCAAAAAGAGACTGTCAACGACCAGAAGGCGGTGGCGCTCGACCGGCGGGAGCAGGACCTGCGCCGCCAGGATCTGGACATCCAGCGCGAGCGCGATAACTGGGAATCTGAACGCACGCGCAAGCAGGCCGAGTTCGAGGCCGATCATGCCCGCCAGCAGGCGGCACTGGATGACGCGCGTGGCCGCCACCTCCAGGAGTTGGAGCGCGTGGCCGGCCTGACGGCTGATCAGGCCCGGGATGAACTGGTGCGCGAGGTTGAGGACGAGGCCCGAGGCCTGGCGGCACGGCGCCTGCACGAACTGGACCTGGAACTGCGTGAGGAGGCAGACCGCCGCTCACGCCGCATTCTGGCTACCACCATTCAGCGTATCGCGTCGGATTACGTCTCCGAATCGACCGTCTCGGTGATCCCCCTCCCCTCAGATGACATGAAGGGGCGCATCATTGGGCGCGAGGGGCGCAACATCCGCGCTCTGGAGCAGGCGACTGGCGTCGATCTGATCGTGGACGACACCCCGGAAGCCGTCACCATCTCCGCCTTCGATCCCGTGCGGCGTGAAGTGGCGAGGCGCGCGCTGAACAAGCTGCTGCAGGATGGCCGTATCCACCCCACACGCATCGAGGAAGTGGTCTCCAAGACCCGGCTGGAGCTGGAACAGGTGATGCGCGAGGAAGGGGAGAAAATCGCCTACGAGGCCAATGTCCCCGGCCTGCATCCTGACCTGATCAAGCTGCTGGGCCGCCTCAAGTTCCGCACCTCCTACGGCCAGAATGTCCTCGGCCACTCGCTGGAGACCTCCATGATCGCCGCCGCGCTGGCGGCCGAACTGGGGGCGGATATCAACGTCGCCAAGACCGCTGGCCTGTTGCACGACATCGGCAAGGCCGTGGATCACGAAGTGGAAGGGCCGCACGCGCTGATCGGCGCGGATATTGCCAAGCGCCTCGGCCGCTCCTCCAAGATCGTGCATGCCATCGCCTCCCACCACGGCGAGGAAGAGCCGCAGACCGTGGAAGCCTTCATCGTGGCCACGGCCGATGCCATCTCCGGCGCCCGTCCCGGGGCGCGGCGTGAGATGGTGGAGACCTACATCAAGCGCCTGGAAGCGCTGGAGGGCGTGGCCAACTCCTTCGAGGGCGTGGAAAAGAGCTTTGCTATCCAGGCCGGGCGTGAAGTCCGCATCCTGGTGCAGCCCGAGTCCATCGATGACCTGGCTGCCGCCCGCCTCGCCCACGAAGTTTCCAAGAAGATCGAGGAAAGCCTGGAGTACCCGGGCCAGATCAAGGTGACCGTGATCCGGGAAATCCGCGCGGTCGATTACGCGCGGTAGCTTCTCAGAAGGGCGTCTTAGGCGTTGCGGCCCTATCTGTACTAAACTGATCTGAAGGTACGCCTTGCGTAGCGACTGGCCGGCCATTAGCCGGCCAGTCTGTGCGATACGGGCAATTTGTTGCCAGTCAGCAAAATTGCTGCGAAAGAAGCCGGAGTGGTTCCGGTCAGAAATCTCGGGGCTTCGGATGCCCGAAGCCTAGTCGCGGCCGGTCAGGACTCACTCGCCTCCGCCGCCCGTACCAGTTGTTCAGGGGGTTCTTCGACGTGGATCGCTTCTTCTCCAAGCTGGACCTGCGCGACATCAAGATCGATCCGTTCAAAACGAGTTACCCGCCTGACGCCGAGGACGAGGTTGAGGAAGACACGGAGTACGTGGTTGAGACGGAGGTCGTCGAGCACAGCTTCGCGGCCGTCAGCACCAACGTGCGCCAACCGCACACGCCTGCCTGGGCTCCCGCCGAGCCGTCCCACAACGGAAACCACGGGGTTGTCGAGGACCAGGGGCCGCTCTACGGCAACGAGGCCTACACCGAGGGGAACGTTGCGAATGAGCAGCGCAATGGGGATGTGCTGAAGGTGTCTGCCCGCTCCCGCCCGAGCGCTGTGGCCGGCGCCATCGCCGGTGTGGTGCGTGAGAATGGCCGCGCTGAAGTGCAGGCTATCGGCGCCGGCGCCACCAACCAGGCCGTCAAGGCGGTCGCCATCGCGCGGGATTACCTCCGCGAGACGGGCATTGACGCCATCTGCCTGCCCGCTTTCATCGATGTCACCATCGAGAACGAGGATCGCACCGCGATCCGGCTGGTTGTCGAGCCACGCTAGGGCGCACCAGTCCTGTGAACACGCCTGGCGATCACCCGGTCGATCTCCACACGCATAGCTCCTATTCAGACGGCCTCCTCTCACCAGCGGCGCTGGTAGCGGAGGCCGCCGCGCGTGGTGTGCGGTTCCTGGGCCTCACTGATCATGACACCGTGGCTGGTCTCCCGGAGGCGCAGGAGGCAGGTGTGGATCTCGGCGTGGAGGTGATCCCGGGCGTCGAACTGAGCACCTCACTCACGGGTGGAGAGGATGTCCATCTCCTCGGCTACTTCATCGATGCTGCCAACCCGGACCTCCTGGCCGGGCTGGCAGCTTTCGCGGCGGCGCGGCAGGAGCGGACCACCCGTATCCTGGCTCGCCTGCGCGAGATCGGCATTGCCCTGGATGAGGACCAGGTCTACGCGCTGTCCGGCCACGGCACCATTGGGCGGCCACACATTGCGCGGGCGCTGGTCGCCGCCGGGCACGCCACGGACCTGCCAGATGCCTTCAACCGCCTGATTGGCCGGAACAAGCCGGCCTACATCCCCCGCCCACGTGTGGACCCGCGCGATGCCATTGCGCTCGTCAAAGCGGCGGGTGGGGTGCCCGTGCTGGCCCACCCGTTCAGCCCGGGCGGCGTGGAGGGCGTGCTGGACCGCCTCATTCCGGTGGGACTACGGGGCATGGAGGTCGATTACGGGGAATACACCGAAGCTGACCGCGCCACCCTGCGCCAGATGGCGGCGCGGCGCGGGCTCATTGCCACCGGCGGCAGTGACTTTCACGGTCCAGGCGTCGGCAGCCCTTCCCGCGTCCTGGGTGGGCCGCCAGTACCCCTGACAGCGGTCGAAAACCTGCGCGCGGCAGCTCCCAGCCAGCACCAGAACTCGTGGCCGACCCAGGAATAGCTGCCGCAATGACCCTGCCTCCGCCGGATCGCGTGGCCGCGGTGGTGGTGGCCGCCGGGCGCGGTCAGCGCCTGGCGGCTCCCGATAAGGTGCTCCTGCCGCTGGCCGGCCAGCCGATGCTGGCCTGGTCCCTGGCGGCGATTGCCGCGACGCCGCAGATCGGCACGGTGGTCGTCGTGGCGGGGGAGCACACCATGGCCGCCGTCGCGGCATTGGTGCAGGCGCGTGAGTTCCACAAGGTGGCCGCCATCGTGCCCGGCGGGGAACGACGGCAAGACTCGGTGGCCGCGGGCCTGGCCGCCCTGCCGTCCCAAACCGAGGTGGTGCTGATTCACGATGGGGCGCGTCCCCTGGCCGATGCCGGCCTCTTCCGCCGCTGCGCGGAAGCTGCCGCCGCCACTGGCGCGGTGATTGCCGCCATGCCGGTGGCGGACACGCTGAAGCGCGTGACGGACGCGGACAGGGTGATCTCGGGCACGGTTGACCGCTCCGGCCTGTGGGCCGCGCAAACGCCGCAGGCCTTCCGGCTGGAGGTACTACAGCGGGCCTTTACCAGCAATGCCGGAGCCGATGTCACCGATGAGGCCCTGCTCTGCGAGGCGGCTGGCATTCCAGTGCGGGTCGTCCCTTCCTCCAGCGCCAACCTGAAAGTCACCCACCCCGAGGATGTTGCGGTGGCGGATGCCCTGCTGCGCGCCCGCCTCCAGGGCGGCGACCGTGATCCTGGTCTCGCCGCATCACAGGAGCGCGCGCCATTGTCCACATCGTTCCCGCCGTTCCGCACCGGAATCGGCTACGACATCCACCGCTTCGCGCCGGGACGGCGGCTGGTGCTGGGCGGGGTCGAGCTTCCGCACGACCTCGGCCTCGATGGCCATTCCGACGCCGATGTCCTGCTGCACGCCATTGCCGATGCCATCCTGGGTGCAGCGGCGCTGGGCGATATCGGGCAGCACTTCCCTCCCGGCGATGCGCGCTTCCACGATGCCGACAGCCAGGACCTGCTGCGCGCGAGCGTGCGCCTGGCACGCGACGCGGGCTGGGCCCCGGCCAACATCGACGCCACGCTGCTGGCGGAAGCGCCGCGCATCGGACCGCATGTGCCGCTGATGCGGGAGCGTATCGCCGCCTGCATCGGGCTGACGCCGGATGCCGTCGGGGTGAAGGCGACGACGAATGAGACGCTGGGCGCGATTGGGCGGCGAGAAGGTATTGCGGCGCTGGCCGTGGCCACGCTCTACGCGGTGCAGGAGGGCTGAGGCGTGCGCGTGCTCATTCAGCGGGTGACCCGCGCCAGTGTCTCCGTGGCGGGTGAAACCGTCGGCAAGATCGGCCCCGGCTTCCTGCTGCTGGTGGGCATCACGCACGGCGACACGCCGGAGCTGGTGGCCCAGATGGCGCAGAAAGTGGCGAACCTGCGCATCTTTGACGACGCCAGCGGCAATCTGAACCGTTCCGCCCTCGATCTGCTGGCAGCGAAAGACCCCGTGGGGATGCTGGTGGTCTCGCAGTTCACCCTTTATGCCGATACGCGTAAGGGGCGGCGGCCCAGCTTCGTGGATGCCGCGCGCCCGGAGATCGCCGCGCCCCTCGTCGAGCACTTCGCGGATGCCCTGCGCGGCCTTTCCCTGCCCGTTGACATCGGGCGCTTCGGCGCGGAGATGGCCATCGACCTCGTCAACGACGGCCCCATCACCATCTGGCTTGACAGCGAAAGCTGACACTCGCCGCCACGTGCCCCGGAGTACGGCGCGCGGGTTTGTCGCTGCGCTGTCGCCCTCTCCCTGCCATCCCTTTTGCGTGCTGAGCGCAGTCGCAGGCCCTCGTCTCGCACTGACTTTGTTCGATGTTCCGTCCACCTTTGCCTGTCATCCTGAGCCCGCAGGCGAAGGATCTCGGCCCAGCCGCGAACCTGCAAACACCCATCAGCCCAGCCTCTTCCCCTGCCCACCGCTCCCTCCCGGTGTCATCCCGACGCAGTGTGTGTGCGGACCGGAGACATAAGTAACACACGTTCGGAGACATGCGTTACACGTGATGCGGCATGCTGGAGCCCGAAGGAGGGGTACGAAACACCGTATCGTGCTCAAGGCTGTGGTGGCGCGCTCCCCTCGTTCGCGACGACCTCACGCCACCGCGCCAGGACGTGCTCCTGGTGCGGGAATGCCATTGCGGGCACCCCTTCCGGTGCGAACCAGTGCAGCTCGGCGACATCGTCGGCGGGGTACGGCTCGCCGCTCACGACGTCAACCAGGTAGTACAGATTGAGCGTGTAGACGCCCTCATCGCTCCCGCCATACGTATCCGGAAAGATGCCAAGAAGCTCACGCGGGCGCACGACGAGCCCCGTCTCCTCTCGAATCTCCCGCACGACGCCCTCTTCCGGGTGCTCCATTGGGGAAAGAAACCCGCCCGGAACATCCCACATTCCCTGGAACGGTTCCACCGCGCGCCGTCCCAGGAGTACGCGCCCGTCCCGCACGATGAGTGCGCTGGCCGTGGGCCGGGAGTTCTGGAAGTGCGATCGTCCACAGCTTGGGCAATCCTGGCGATGCGCTTCGGCAACGGCGGGATTAGGGACCAGGGCATGGCCACATTGGGGGCAGAACCGGAAATGGGTCATGATCCGTCTCCCGCTGTACTCGTGGACTGGGAGTGTCCATCCGCCACTCCCGGCAGTCCCAGGCGCTGCGCGATCCCCTGTAGCCACGCCGCATCCCCCTCCGCAAAGTACGCGGCATCCACTGCTTCCACGACCGTGATCGCGGCGGCGGCGAGCGCCGTGCCCGCTGGCGTGGGGGTCAGCACGCGTGCGCGCCGGTCGTGGGCCGAGGTCGCGCGGGTGAGCAGCCCGCGTGCTTCGAGGGCGCGCACCACCTGCGACGTCATCATGAGATCGGTCTGCGCCTGTGCCGCGAGGTCCGTTTGCGTCACGGCTGCTCCCGGCTGTGTCAGCCAGACCAGCGAGCCGAGCAGCACAAACTGCACGTGGGCGAGGCCCAGCGGTTGCAGCGCCGCGCGTTGCCGCTGCTGCCAGGCGTTGCTGATCCGTCAGAGCAGGAATCCGGGGTTCTCCCCGGCTGCGGCAAAGCGGGAAGACATCGCCTCAGGCGGCATCGGCGTTGACCTCGGCGCCCATGGCTGCCGCGATGCGCTGAAAGTCCGCCTCACTGATCTCCAGGTGG
>JALYWD010000481.1 GCA_030852885.1 Chloroflexota bacterium
AAGAGCAGCGGAGGCAGCCGGAACCCGGGCCGCAGCCGGTAGCCACCATGCCGGCCGCGCTCGGCTTCGACCGGGATGCCGAGGTCCTGCAGCATCGTCACGTAGCGGCGAACGGTCCGCAAATCGACTTCCAGCCGCTCGGCCAGTTCCGGGCCGGTGAGCCTACCCCGCGCCTGCAGCAGTTCCAGCACGGTCAGCACCCGGGTCGTTGGGTGATACACGCGTAAGCGCCTCCTGCGGGTCTTTGTGCGGGTGATGCCAATCAGGACCCTTGCTGTCCTGATTGCGCGATACGATGGATGTCGTGAGAGAACATGCGTTCTCCGCCCCGAATCGGAAGTGTGCCACAACGGCTGCCGCGCCGCGACGGTAGTGAAGCTTCAGGGAGAGATCGATCATGCAGCACAGTGCCGTGGATCTGGAAAACTACGCGCGGTTGTACACGGAAGATCGACTGCGGGACGCTGCGCAGAGCCGCCGGGCCAGCGAGGTCGTGACGGAAGCATCGTTGCTGGGACGTGCGGTGGCGCGCGTGCAGTCCTGGTTTACGGCCACGCCGCGGGAGAGCATCACCGCTCCCGCGCCGGCGGCATCCCAACCGGCGCAGCTTGTGCCGGTGTCGAGGAAGCCTCAGCCTGCCACCGCCGATCCCTACGCGGGCATGATCGTGCTCGTGCGCGGGCCCAGGGCAGACGCCGCGTAGGAGAACGCAGATCACGCGGCAATTCGTGAGGCGAGTGACGCTGTGGCCGCGTACCTGGCTGGATGGTCGCGACGCTGCTGCCCGTCACGGCAGCACGACGCGAGCAGGACGCCGCGCCTCCCACGCACGGGAGGCGCGGCCTGCGTGCATTGCCAGTCCTGCTAGCCAATCCGCTCCAGGACGAGATCACGAAACACGGCGATGTGCTGTTCGTTGCTCACGTAGAACCCGCCATCCGCGTAGGCGCGGGAGTGCATGCCAAGCTGCGTGCGCTCGCAGACATCCCAGTCCTGGCGGTTCGTGATGTCGAAGACGTCGACGGTGTCCTGTGGATCGAAGCCGGGCTTCGCGATCTCCGCCGGGTCGAAGAGCCAGTCGCAGACAACCCGGGCTGTCTCGGGACCGGTCGGGAGCAGCGTGTGCAGGATGACGTGATCAGGTAGCAGGTTCACAAACAGATTCGGCCAGAGGACGAAGCCATAGTAGAGGCGGTCGTCACTCGGGAGCAGGCCAGGCAGCAAGTCGCGCTTGCCGTTGCCTGAGAGGGTGAAGCCTTCGATGTCGTCCGCGAAGTCCGTGCCCTGCCCGACAATTCCCTGGTAGGAGGTGCCGTTGCGGAACTCCGGCAGCAGCCGGGTCAGTTCCGGGTGTACCGGAGCACAGTGGTAGCACTCCATGAAATTCTCGACGACCAGCTTCCAGTTGGCGGCGATATCGTATGTGATCGACGTGCCCACGGCCAGATTGCCGATCCCGTACCGCTCGAACTTCTCCAGGTCCCCGAAACGGGCACGCAGCGCTGGTTCGAGTTGGTCACGGACCGTTCCCGGGTTCTCAGCAAGCGACAGCCAGATCAAGCCCTCCCAGATCTCCAGCGCCACCGGGAACAACCCCAGCTTTTCGCGCTCCAGCGATTCATCCCGCGCAATATTGGGGGCGCCAACAAGGCGGCCATCGAGTGAATAGGACCAGGCGTGGTACGGGCACTGGAGCGCCGGCCCGGTGTTGCCCGAGTGCTCGAGGCAAAGGCGTGCCCCGCGGTGGCGGCAGACGTTCAGGAAGGCGCGGAGTCCACCATCTCGCCCACGCATCACGATGGCACTCTCGCCCGAGAGCTCGACAGTCATGAAATCACCCGGACCGGGCAGGGCGTCTGCACGGCCTACGCAGATCCACAGGTCGCCGAATATGCGCTCCTGCTCCCGGGAATAGATAGCCGGGTCGTGGAAGTAGCGGCCGGGAAGGGTAGTTTCAAAGGCCATTGATGGTCTCTCCGCAATGATGCGCTAACGGCTGATGGCAGTGGCTGTGGCTCATTTTCCAACAATCTGCCTTGGCATGTTTGGTGCGCGCTCGCCAGAACGTCACAACCAACGTCGTCAGCGCTGCAAGACACCGCCCTCGGTGCTCTCCATGGCCGCCATGATCTCGTCGCGCGTCACGCAGAGGAGATCTCCCGGCATCGTGTGCTTCAGGGCTTGCGTGGTGGAGCCAAGGGCCAGCGCGCCGGCAATGTTGTCGTGGTCGCTGATGTAGCCGGCGATAAACCCCCCGGCGAAGGCATCGCCGCCGCCGAGGCGGTCAACCACTTCCACCTGGCGCCACGGCCCTTCCACGACCTCGCCTTCCGGCCCCATCGCGAGCGAACCCAGTTTGACCGAGCGGCTGGCTTTGCCCCGCTTGCGGGAGAGCACCGTCACGGCCAGGCCGAGCCGGGTGCGGGCCTGCTCCAGGACGGCGCCGGGGTCGCCATCGATGCCGAAGAAGGTGCGCAGCGCCCCGCGTGAGGCGAAGAGGATATCGACCAGCGGCACGATTTCCACAAAGCAGGCGCGGGCTTCCGACTCGCTCCAGAGCTTGGAGCGGTAGTTCAGGTCAAACGCCACCGGGACCCCGGCGGCGTTGGCCGCGCGGATGGCCGACAGCGTCTCCGCGCGTGGGCCAGGGCCGAGTGCCGGGGTGATGCCGGAGATATGCAGCGCCCGCGCGCGGCGCAGGATCGTCCCCCAGTTCAGGGAACCGGGCGCGAGGTTCGCGAAGGCGCTGTTGGCGCGGTCGTAGAAGACGGCGGAGGCGCGGGGATCGCTCGCTTCTTCCAGGAAGTAGACCCCGGTCCGGCCGGCGCTCTCCGGCGCCCACTGCACGTGCGCCAGGTCCACATTGGCGGCGCGGGCGCCGCGCGCGATCAGGCGGCCGAGGGGCGCATCTGGCAGGCGGGAAACCCAGGTCGTCGGGATCTCCAGGCAGGCCAGGGTGGCGGCGCTGTTGAGTTCCGCGCCACCAACAGTGAGGTTGAGCGAGGCAGCGCGCTCCAGACGCTCATTCCCGGGTGGCGTCATACGCACCATGGCCTCGCCAAAGGTGACAACCCACCCATCCTCACCGTGCATGATCGATCCTCCTGATGCCATTTTGGCCGTTTCTGTCATTTGCTCTTGACAAGCAGGGCCGAATTATCTTCAAATGCAAGCCTGATCGTAAGGTGCCGCGACAGACTAGCGAGAAGGCGCTTCCGGGCGACCCAACTGGCGGTTGCCCTGTAGTTCATTGTCATGGGAGGACCGCCGCAATGGCGCGCGTCATATTCCAGAACGTTTCCAAGCTGTACAGCGGGAACCCGGTGCCCGCCGTCGATAACCTGTCGATGGAGGTCATGGATCAGGAGTTCCTGGTGCTGGTCGGCCCCTCCGGCTGCGGCAAGAGCACCGCGATGCGCATGGTGGCTGGTCTGGAAGAGATCAGCGGTGGCCAGATCATTATCGGCGACCGTGTGGTGAACGACCTCCCGCCGAAAGACCGCGACGTCGCGATGGTGTTCCAGAGCTACGCGCTTTACCCGCACATGTCGGTGTACGACAACCTGGCGTACCCGCTCAAGCTGCGCAAGGTGCCCAAGGCCGAACGCGATCAGCGCGTGCGACAGGCGGCGCGCACGCTCGATATCGAGGGCTTTCTCGACCGCAAGCCGAAGGCGCTCTCCGGCGGTCAGCGCCAGCGCGTGGCGCTGGGCCGCGCCATCGTGCGCGATGCCGACCTCTTCCTGATGGACGAGCCGCTCTCGAACCTGGACGCCAAGTTGCGCGTGCAGACGCGCGCCGAGCTGATCAAGCTGCACGAGCGCGTGAACACCACCACCATCTACGTGACCCACGACCAGGTCGAGGCCATGACGATGGGTGACCGTATCGCGGTCATGAGCCTGGGCGTGCTGCAGCAGCTCGATAGCCCGCAGAACCTGTACGACACGCCGGCCAACAAGTTCGTGGCCGGGTTCATCGGGTCGCCCTCCATGAACTTCGTGGATGTCACCCTGGAGGCACGAGATAGCCGCATCTATGCGATGACGCCTGGCTTCGACATGCTCACCCCCGCGAGCAACGGGAATGCGCTGTCGCAGTACGTGGGCAAAACGGTGACCATGGGCGTGCGGCCTGAGCACCTGGTGGAAGCGAGCCGCCTGGGTGCTGCTGGCACTACGTCCGTTCCGGTCACGATTGACATCGTCGAGCAGTTGGGCAATGAAAACTTCGTCTATCTGCTCAATGGCAGCACCCTGCTGACCGCCCGTATGGCGCCGGATGTCCGGGTGCAGCGTGGGGATCGCATCGACGTCGCGGTGCTTCCGGAGAACCTGCACTTCTTCGATCCGCAGACTGAGGCCGCCATTCGCTAGCGGGGCGGCTCCTGAGCCCGACCCCCCTCTCCGCCGCGCGGAGAGGGGGGTCGTTTTGTGTCACGCGTCGGGGGAACGACATGACTGAGTGGGCCTCCGTATCACGCTGGCGCCTGGCGGCAGTCATTCCAGTGACACCGCGCATGCGTACGCGGGGGCTTCAGATCGCTGATCGTGGAAACGAGTCGTGTTCATGTGGTTTGCCATTGCCGCCGTTGCGGCGGTGCTTTCGGCGGTGCAGTTGATTCCCCAGGCGTGGAATGCTGTCCGGGCCAGGGACCTGTCCGCGGTTTCCCTGCCATCCTTCGCGCTTATCAGCGTGACGACGTTCCTGTGGGCTCTCTACGGCTGGCACCTGCAGGATGTCGCCATCGTGACGTCAAATGGTGTCGCCTGCCTGTGCGCGGTGACGGTGACAGGGATGAAGGTCATCAAGGGGTAGACAACGCATCGTTCGGAGAGTTGTC
>JALYWD010000483.1 GCA_030852885.1 Chloroflexota bacterium
GCGCTCTTGACCTCGGGCGCGACATAGGCGATCTCGACATCCTCGGCGGTGAGGGGCTCCCCGGACGCGATGGAGCGAGCGCCGATCAGCACCGGCTCGCCCGCCGGCGGGGCGGCCTGGACGGCGACCGGAGCGGCCTCCGGACGGGAGGAGATCAGGATGTACGCGAGTACCGCCGAGACGCTGGCGAGCAGCAGGGCCAGCAGGACTACGTTGCGATTGCGCCGGGCGGTCATGAGGGGTTAACTCGCTTTCGAGAGATCGGGATGGCCCGGGAATGGCGAAGGTTCGATGTGTCGTACTGCTGGGTCCGCATGTCAGCCAGCCAGCCTGACCGAGACGACGCCACCTTTGGCAGGGGTCCAGCCATTGGAGCCTGGAGCGGAGATGATGTAGGCATTGAGCAAGGTCCCGTTGTAGGAGTTGGAGCCAACCGGTGACATCAGGAAAGCCGCGAATCCGACGCCCCAGATTTCCCGGCTGGAACCACCGGACTTGTCTGTCGCCAGGGGCAGAATCAGCACGCATCCGTTGTAGCTCTCAATCCCTTGCGCACATCCGCCCGGACCATTTACATCGGAGCGCGTAGGTCCGGCTTTCGTGCCGTTGTCCCACTCGATCCAGTTGGGCAGCGTCGCGTCTTCATTCTCTTCACTGTTGGCCAGGCCCTTGAACTGACTGCCTGTATCGCAGCCCGCGCCTTCCTGCGAAAGCCGGGAATCCCAGATGCGAAACGTTTTGCCGATGGCGGCCAGGTTGATTGTCAGCGGATCGTCATCGAGCAGGATTGGCGTGGTCGTGCCGCCGTTGTTCGTATCAGGATCCGCCGTGACGTTCCAGCTTCCGAAGCCGCACACGATGAACGGGGCGTCGGCCTTGACGCCAGTAGCCATCTGCACGCGGGCGATGGCGGAGGCGGTGACCACGGACGACCGTGGCGCACCCGGAATCACCGGGAGGAAGAACGTCCGCACAGACTCCTGTGTGCGCACCAGGACCCCTGAGGCGGTGCTCGGAATCGGGCTCGTGCAGCTCGCCGGACCGACCGGTGTATTGATGTCGTTCACGTACCGGCACTCCAGAACGGTCGGCTCGACATCGCCCTGGCCGTTCGCGCCGACAACGGTATTCACGTCGGCTTGCGCATTGATCGACTTCGATAACTGCCGGGCCCCAGCCAACGCTCCTGCATCGGCGGCGGCCTGGGCCGTACGCCGGGCGTAGAGATAGACGCCGCCGTCGACAGCCAGTCCCAGCATGCCAATCAGGGGGACCATCATCAGGGCCAGCATGATCGTGGCCTGCCCACGGCGGGGCTGGGCGTATGGGCGCCTGCCCGTCAGTTGTGGGCGCCTGCAATGCGCCATGCGGGCGCGCAGCCAGGAAACTGTCACGTCATGCATCTCGCTTTGGCCGTGGATTGGACCGTGAACTCCCAGTCCGCGCCTGGCCCCAGGTACTGCAGTGCGGCGAGTGACAGTGGACTGAACTCCCGCGAAACCGCTACGGTGATGAAGCCGTTCTGGCCAACACTGCCGGTTCCGCTGCAGGAGCCATCCGCGTTTCGCGAGACCGTCAGGCCCGCCGGGACCGGATTGGGAAGGAAGTGCTGTCGCACTCGCTGCTCGGCGCCCGCCAGGTCCGTCGGGTGGAGGGAGCCATAGATGGCCCCTTCCATCGCCGCATTGCGGAGACCGATGTAGTCAAAGACGAACCGGCCTGCATCCACGGTCGCCAACGCGATGAGCAGGATGACCGGGAGCACGAGGCAGAACTCGATGATGGCCTGGCCGGGCGTAGAGCGCCTGGCGCCAGCCGTGAGCCGCCGCATGACCCCGGATCGCCAGGAGAGCGCGGAAAGTGCGCTTTGGATGCCCACTATTCGATCCTGACCGACGCCGAGGCATCAATGGTCAGCGAGGGCAACGCGGGCACCAGGCCGACGACGATGGAGACCGGCAGGGTCGCCGTCACGGTCAGCATCGAACCGTACGTGCAGCCGCCGGGGCACGAGGCCACGACCGTGGCGTTCGCCAGACCGGTCTGCGCCTGGATACGGCTGCGCACCGGGACGGCATCGAACGGCTGTGTCACGCGGCCCAGCCGAGCGCCTTCGCGCACGGCATTTTCCAACTCCGCCTTCAGGAACACGATGCGGCCGATGTCGAGCGTGCCGAAGACGATCAGCAAAATGATCGGCAGGATCAGCGCGAACTCGAGCATGGCCTGCCCGCGCCGGGGCCGTGCCAGACGTTGCGCACGTGCACGGAAGCCGTTCAACGCGGCAGCCCCGGGGACACCAGCAGCGCCACCAGCATGCCGGCGGCGATGGGCACGGCGAAGGGAATCGAGAGCCCGCTGCGCGCGCGCGGCGCCTGCCCGGCCCGCAGATCGCCGCGCATTCCGCTGGCGACCTGGGTCAACTGGCCCCCCTGCCGCAGCCAGAGCAGGGCGAAGAGGCCGCCAGCGGCCATCGCGTAGAGCCCCATCCAGAGGACGAAGAGCGGCCCGGCCACCGCGCCCAGCGCGGCGACAAGCTTCAGGTCACCCATACCCCAGCCGAGTTTGGCCACTGGTAGCAGAAAGAGCAGGCCGCCGACGAGCAGACCAGCCACCGCCACGATCAACCCGCGTTCCCCACCGCTCAGCGCGCCGATGCCCAGGCCAGCGGCGGCCAGGGGCAGCGTCAGGGCGTTGGGGATGCGGCGCTCGCGCACGTCAAAGACCACGGCGATGGCGGCGGCAGCCAGCATCAGCGTGATCCGGATGAGGTGTGCGTCAGAGAGATCTACAGGCATGTCATATCCACTTGGAGAGCGATACAGAAAGGCATGCCACCTATACGTGGAGGCGGCATGCCCTGTTCTTGCCAGCAACCTGCCCGAGGGCTAATGTCGATGGAACAGTCGGCTACGGGGTAACCGGCGTAAGCTCAGTAGAGACTTTGGTGAACTGGGCAATGAGTTGCGGCGCGACCAACTTGATCGATACGATGGCCGCGATCGAAATGAGTGCACCGATCAGCACGTACTCGATAAGCCCCTGGCCATCCTCGTCATAGAGGCGAATACCGGCCATGGACAGATAGTGCTCGACGTAAACCAACATGGATTTCTCCAACTTCCCTATTAATCTGGCGTACCGCACCGGTGCACCTTGTGTTCACAGTATGGGAATGGCACCGCTGCAATCGCATCAAGCCAGCGGCCAGTTTGTTGCAAAACCATGCCAATTTCTGGCGTCAAACGTAAATGAATGGAACCTGAGGAAGGTGCGGCATTCTCCGGCGAGGATAGGTGGCAAAGAGCCGAGGTGCGCCGGAAGTCATGAGGGTAGCGTAAATCCTGCCTGGTGACTTGGGGATGGCCTTCGCTTTCTTCAGTCACGCTCGGGAGGGGCGCAGGTTCCTTGTCGTGCGGGGGCCGCGGGCGCGTGGCGCTCGGCGCAGGCGCTCCGCACGGCGGGCGTTGGTTCTCGCCGGGGGCGGAACGGCCGCGGGCATGCGCAAGGTGAACGTGGAGCCGGCGCCAGCAGTGGACGCGACCGTGATGGAGCCGCCCATCTGCTGCGCCAGCCGCTGGGCAATCGCCAGCCCAAGCCCGGCGCCGCCGTGGCGGCGGGTCATGCTGTTGTCGACCT
>JALYWD010000508.1 GCA_030852885.1 Chloroflexota bacterium
CTGGCCCGCGCCGAGTTCCTGCTGGGCGTGATGGACGACATCTACAGTGCCCTCGTCACCGTGGATTTCCCGGACGCCATCACGGGCGGCCTCCGCCGCACCACCGATGCCCTGCGTGCCGTGCTGGAGCGTACGCGCGGCGATGTCACCATGGCCGCCACGCAGGGCCGCGTGGAACGCGCCCTACGCCAGGCCCTGGGCGCCGAGTTCGCAGCCCTTGGCACACCCCTGGCCGGGGCGCAGGACGGAGACCCCCTGCACGTGGAGTAACCCAGGCCGCCACCGCTTTCCACGGTGCAAGCAGCCTCGCGCCGCATAAGGCTGCCAATCACCCCCACGTGGCAAAGTTGGCATTCTTGGCATTCTTGGCACACGTACTGGTCCGTCTCAGGGGAACTGTCTGTTGGAGGTCGCCTCCGCCCTCAAGTGTCATCCTGAGCCTGTCGAAGGATCTCGTTCATCAACCGCCATGCTGTGAGGTCTGCCACGCCTATTGCCTTACCAATCGTGGTAGCGCGACCGGCTAGCCCGCGAGCCTTCGACGAGACGGGCCACTTACTCCTGCGGCTGTGGGGAGTTGGCGGGTTGCGTTTCGGCGCAAAGGACGAGATTCTTCGCCTGCGGGCTCAGAATGACAAGGGAAGAGGGGGCTCACTAAACCCGAGGTGGTAGCGTGTCACGCCGCGTCCCGGCTGCTTGCTTCAGGTGCTCAACTGTTCCACTGCGGAACAGCCCTACTCCACCGAGAACCCGAAGACCGTGGTTGAGGTGAACTGCTCCCCGGGCCGCAGGACCGTGCTGGGAAATGCTGGCTGGTTTGGCGAATCCGGGAAGTGCTGGGTCTCCAGCGCGATGCCATCGCCTTGCCGGTAGGCACGTCCGCTCGTCCCGTAGAGGTCCCCGTGCAGGTGGTTGCCACCGTACACCTGCACGCCCGGCTCAGTTGTCCAGACCGTGAGCGTGCGCCCGCTGGCCGGGTCCTGCAGCCGCACCGCCTCCATGAGCGACGCATCTCCCTCCGGGCGGTCGAGCACGAAGTTGTGATCGATGCCGAGGCCGAGCCGCAACTGTGGGTGATCCTGCCGCGTGCGCTCCCCGAACCGCGCTGGCGTGAGGAAATCGAGCGGGGTTCCCTCCACAGGCGCCAACACGCCGGTCGGGAGTTGATCGGCGTCGGTTTCCGTGAAGCGACTGGCGTTCACCGTCAGCAGGTGATGCTCGGTACTCCCGCTCCCCTCCCCGGCCAGGTTCCAGTAGCCGTGGTTCGTGAGGTTGAGCACGGTCGATTTGTCCGTTACTGCCGTGTAGTCGAGCCGCAGCCGGTTGTCATCATCCAGGGTGTAGGTGACGGTGGCCGTGAGCGTGCCGGGGAACCCCTCTTCGCCATCCGGGCTGACCCGGGTCAGCCGCACACCGTTCGCCACCGGCTCGGCGTCCCACAGGTGCTTGTCGAAGCCGCGGTTGCCACCGTGCAGCGTCAGCGTGCCCACATTCAGGGAAGGCGTGTACCGCACGCCGTCAAGCTCGAAGCCGTCGCCACTCAGCCGGTTGGCGTAGCGCCCGGCCACACACCCGAAGAAGGGAATGTTGCCAGTCACGTACGTCGCCAGATCGGCGAAGCCCAGCACCACGTTGGCGAACTCACCATCACGGCCTGGAATCCGCACGGACTGGATGACCGCGCCCCAGGGGAGAATGACCACCTCCACGCCCTGCGCGTTCCGCAGCGTGAAGCGTGCAACCGGCTGCCCGTCAATCTCCCCGGCCGCTTCCTGGATGACTTTAACCATCGGTTCTGCCGCCTCCATCACGTCGTTTTCGCCGCACGCGCAGACGATACACCCTGTTGCCACCAGCCGCCGCCCGGTCATGGCCCGCTCAGGAACTGGCGCCCTGCGTGGTACCATCATGGCTCGACGAGTCGCTTCCCGGGAGTACAAGAACATGCGCATCGCCGTGGACGCGGCGGGTGGGGATCACGGCCTGGAGGTCGTCCTGCCAGGCGCTCTGGCCGGTGCACGCCGGTTTGGCGTGGGTCTCCTGCTCGCCGGGGCAGAACCCGCCATCGCCGCCGCCCTGGCGGCGCAAGATACCGCTGGCCTGGATATCGAAATCGTGCACGCCTCCGATATCATCACCATGGATGATTCTCCGGCGCAGGCCGTGCGCCGCAAACCACAATCGGCGATTGCCGTAGCCCTGGATGCTGTGCGCCTGGGCCGTGCCGAGGCGATTGTTTCCGCCGGCAATAGCGGCGCGGTGATGGCTGGGGCGCTCTTCAAGCTGGGGCGCATACGTGGTGTGGACCGCCCGGCCATTGCTGGCTACATCCCTTCAATGAAGGGCTACACCCTGGTGCTGGACATGGGCGCGGTGACCGATCCGCGCCCGGCACACCTGGTGCAATTCGCGCAGATGGGCGCCATCTACACCGAGCGAGTCTCTGGCGTCAACAAGCCGACCGTCGGGCTGCTCTCGAACGGTGAGGAGCCGTCCAAGGGGAACGCGCTTGTGCAGGAGACCTTTCCCCTGCTGCAATCCGCGCCTGGCATCACCTTTTATGGCAACGTGGAGGGGAATGACATCACGCGCGGCGTGGTGGACGTGGTGGTGACGGATGGCTTCACCGGCAACGTGGCGCTGAAAGTGGCCGAGGGCGCGGCTGCCCTCATCAACGCCACGGTCCGGAAGCGCATCACCGCTGGCCTCTTCCGCAAGGCGCTGGCTGGCCTCCTCTACCCGGCCTTCCAGCAGGTGAAGCGCGATCTGGACTACGCCGAGCAGGGCGGAGCGCCGCTCCTGGGCATCAACGGAGTGGTCATCATCTCTCACGGCCGCTCGAACGCGCTGGCCATGGAGAACGCCATCGGCGTCGCCAAGCGCAGCATCGAGGGCGACGTCCCCGGGACAATCGGCCGGTTGATGTCCACGCTTGATTCTCCGCAAGTCGCGGGAGTGGGATAGAGGCAAAGCGCCCTCCCGCTCATTCCTCGTCCGAAACCGCCCAGCCCATTGCCTCCCTGCTTCCGCCGGCTCCAGGGGAATGACGTGAGCCTGGAAGGTGCGGGAGCGAGCGTGGCGCGCGCTGCATCACGGAAGGAACACACGCAAAAGCCCCTCGCCCAGTGGACTGGACGAGGGGCCGGTCTGCGAGGCGAAAGGGTTAGGCCCCCTCCTCCACCGTCCGCTTCAACTGTGTGCCCGGCTTGAAGGTTGGGCTGCGGCGCGCCTCAATGGTCATCGTCTCGCCGGTGCGTGGGTTGCGGCCCTCGCGGGCGGCGCGCTCCACGACCTTGAAGGAGCCGAAGCCACTGATCTGGACCTCGACGTTGCGCGCCAGGTGATCATGAATCGCCGTCAGGAAAGCGTTGACCGCCTTGCCGGCCTGCGCCTCGCTGAGGCCCGTCTCACTCGCAACGATCTTGATCAGATCCTGCTTGACGGCCTTGCCGCCCGCACTCTCGGTGTCGTTCTCGAGGTCGTCCTGAACTGCTGCCTTTGCCATGGTTGGCTCCTTGTGAGTGGCGCCGGAGAGAAACATCCTGCTGTACCTTCGCGCACAATCGCGCGTGCAGGGGGCGCCTGTTACGCGAAATCGCGCCTGACCCGACCGCCCAGTTTACCACTGCCATGGCAGCCAGTCCACGAAAAACCGCGAACATACGCGGGTTTTTGGTGCCTGCGCCACATCAGCCCCCCTCCAGGCGGCGCTGCCGGGCGGCCTCGAAGAGCAGGATGGAGCCTGCCACGGCGGCATTGAGGGACTCAACATTCGCCACCAGGGGGATGGCGACCGCCTCCGATGCCCAGGACGTCAATTGCGGGCTCACGCCTTCGGCCTCTCCCCCGATGATGAGCGCGGCGGGCTGAGTCCAATCGACCGCGTCGTAGGCCACCGGCGCACTGGCGGCGGTGGCGGCCCGCAGCGGGAGGGCCTGCCGCAGGCTTGCGGCAGCCGCATCGAAGGCAAGCAATGGGAGCCGAAAGTGAGCGCCCATGCCAGCGCGCACCACCTTCGCATTCCAGGGGTCCACGCTCTCAGGCGTGAGATAGACTGCACTGACCCCGGCGCCGGCAGCAGACCGCAGCAGCGTCCCGAGGTTCCCGGGATCGCGCAGGCGATCCAGCACCAGCACCAGCGGTGCTTGCGTATCCGGCACCCGAATTTCCGGCCAGGGAAAGACGGCCAGCACTCCCTGCGGCGCTTGCACCTCGCTCAACTTGTCGAAGAGTCGTGGTTCCACCCGGCGCAGCACGGGATCATCCGGCGCAACATCCAGTTCGCGGAGCAGGAGCTCCGATCGCTCATCCTGGCGCAGCAGCACCAGGCGTGGCCGCTCACCCGCCAGGAGACCATCGCGCACCGCGCGCAGCCCTTCAACGACGAACGCTCGCTCGGCGGCGCGGGTATCACGCCGGGAGAGCGAGCGAACGTAGGCAATGGCTGGATTGGCGCTGGACGAGATGACGGCGCGTTCCGGAGACGGCATCACGCCCACTCAGTCCAGGACGATAGTGCGAGAAAGGTTTACGCCAGGGCCTGCTTTGCCGTGGCGACCACCGCCGCGAAGGCATCCGGCTGGCGCACGGCCAGGTCGGCCAGCATCTTGCGGTCCACCTTTACGCCAGCCTTGTTCAGGCCGTTGATCAGCATCGAGTAGGACATGCCGTTGATGCGGCTGGCGGCGTTGATGCGGATGATCCACAGGCGGCGAAAATCGCGCTTGCGGTTGCGGCGGTCCCGGTAGGCGTAGGCCAGCGAGTGCATCAGCGACTCGTGCGCGCGCTTGAACAGGCGGTTGTTGGCGCCGTAGTGGCCCTTCGTCTGGGCCAGCACCTTCTTGTGCTTCGCGTGGGCGGTTACACCGCGCTTGACGCGTGCCATGGAAAACGTCTCCTCGTCTCAGCGATCTTGTCGGGGCCGCTGTTGCCCGGCGTGGATGTGCCACGCGCGCCGCCCACCGTGGGCCGCGCCGGGCCGGGTGGAGTCCCCGGCCATGTGCATTTACGCGCCGTACGGCAGGAGGCGCTCGACCTGGCGCTGGTTCGTGGAATCGAGTACCAGCATGCGGTCAAACTGCCGCTTCACGCGGGGAGCCTTCTTGCGCCGGTTGTGGCTCTTCATGCCCTTGGTGCGCATGATCTTGCCACCGGCAGTCACATGAAACCTACGCTTCGCCCCCTTGTGGGTTTTCATCTTCTTCCCCGGAGCCTTGGGCACCGCTTTGTCCTTCCTTATCTCGTGCTTTCTCTACTACTGCTGCAGCCTTCGCCTTCAGCGGCGCCATGATCAGGATCATGGTCCGGCCTTCCATGCGCGGCGACATCTCGACTGAGCCGTGCGGGCGAAGCTGATCGGCCAATTGGTCGAGCAGCCCCTTGCCGATATCCGGGTGCGCCATCTCGCGCCCACGGAAGAGCACGGTCAGCTTCACCTTATCCCCGGCATCAAGAAACTTGGCGGCCTGCTTGCCCTTGGTTTCCAGATCATGGTCGTCGATCTTGGGCCGGATGCGAACTTCCTTGAGCTCGACGACGTGCTGATTCTTCCGGGATTCGCGTTCTTTCCGGCTCGTCTCATAACGGAATTTCCCGTAATCCATGAGCCGGCACACCGGTGGCATCGCGTTCGGTGCAACCTCGACAAGATCGAGGCCGCGGTCACGCGCCATCTGAAGTGCTTCGAACGTGGGAATGATGCCTACCTGCTCACCCTGCTCATCGATCAACCGGACTTCGCGAATCCGGATGCGCTCGTTGACGCGGGTTTGGACCGGTCTGGAAATAATCTGCCTCCATTGCCCGCCATGCGGGACTTTGTTCATAACACAGGAACGCGCCGGGAAATCACTTCCGGCGCGGTCGCCCCAAAAACCAGACAGTGAGTTTAGCACTCTTGTGACGAATGGGTCAATTATGCAAGGTTGACACAACGCCATGCCGCATGGACCGGCGCGCAGATGGCGACCATGAAACGCCCGGGGCTCACGAATGACGTGCCGGCTCCTCCGACGCGTGAAACGATCGCATACGGACAGCATCTATTGCACTCGTGGGGATTGCGTACGACGTTGCCCAGGGGCTGGGCGGTGATGCCTCCCATTCCACGACGTAGTAGGTTCCGCTGCGTTCGGCCACCAGAACCAGATCCATATCGGCCAGTTCCGGGAAGACCCCGGGCCTGGTCACGAACGTCACGCGCATGGCGGCCGGGGAGGCGCCAGTGAGGAGGTCGACTGCTGCCAACTCGGCCGCTTCCCCTGTCTGCACAAGTGCGCTCAGGAGGTACGCCGTAAACACCAGGGCCATGGGAACAGCCTTGCGCGCCTGGATCTCGGAAAGCAGGTAGCGCCGCTGCCACCCGAGCCACAGAACGTAAATCAGGAGAATCACGCCAACGTACCCAAGCACGCTGGTAATTTCGGCAAGCACCGAGCGGTGCGGCAACTCATGCGCCTGCCAGCTTGCCCCAACCGTCAGGAGCAGCGGGGCGACCACGACAAGGTTGGTCAGGATCGGCAGCAGGTGCGGGTAACGCTCCCTGGCCTGGGCCAGCCACTGGCCCGGGCCGCGCGATGGCTCAGCAAGGACCCGGTAAAGCACGATGGCCATCAGGAGCGTGAGTGGATAGTCGAGCAACCCCCAGAGCGCATGGATCGATTGCAGGGCGACGTACGGTGAGGGAAGTTCGGGCGAAAGGATCTCCAGTGACAACCGACCATAGTAGGCATCGATGTACACGAAGCCCACGAGATACAGCGCAACCGAGGAGATTGCGGCGATGATGATCGGCTCGGCAATGCGACGGACGGTTTCCAGGGACGACGGCGATGCCCCATCCACGCGTGGCGCCCTCTCGTTCAGGTGGCTCGGCTACGACGGCAGACGCCGCGCCACCACCGCGAGCCAGATCATCCAGAGCAGGCTGACGACCCAGGCCAGCACGATGGCGACGGACTGGGACTGTGAGAACCCTTCGACGCCAGCCACCCATCCCTGCACCAGGTAGACCAGGCCAGACAGCCCGATCAGGTATCCGATGGGCCGCGGCGTCCAGGAGACCCGCGTCGCCGCCAGCCCTACCAAGATCAACGCCAGACCCAGCGCGTAGTCGTAATAGCTTCGCAGGCCCCACTCAATCCAGCGGATCGCCTCAGCGCTGGCAAAGCGTGCTGCTTGCTCGGCGTCTGGAGCACGCAACCACGCCACATCCGCTTGCTTGTTTGCCACCCCGTCCACCGCCTG
>JALYWD010000702.1 GCA_030852885.1 Chloroflexota bacterium
TCTTCCTGCAGGGCGTCGAGACGTTGCCACTACGCATGGAGCGCCACAGCCAGAACGCCATGGCCATTGCCCGCTACCTGAGCGAGCACCCGAAGGTGAGTTGGGTCAACTACCCGGGCCTCCCGAGCCATCCTGCCTACGAGCGTGCCACCAAGTACTTCCGCAACGGCCTGTACGGCGCGATCCTGGGCTTCGGCATCAAGGGCGGCCTCGAGGGTGGCCGCAAGTTCATCGAGAGCGCCAAGCTCTTCTCCCACCTGGCCAACGTCGGCGATGCGAAGTCGCTGGTGATCCACCCGGCAACCACGACGCACTCGCAGCTCACGGAAGAGCAGCAGCTCACGACTGGCACGACGCCAGACTACATTCGCCTTTCCGTCGGGTTGGAGACAGTCAGCGACCTGATCGAGGACCTGGACCAGGCACTCGCCCAGTCCTGATCCAGCTTCGAGACAAGCCAAACGGGCGAGCCGGAGACCCCGGCTCGCCCGTTTGCATACACGTCGATGCCAGTCTCATCAGGTACAACCACCCTGTGGCTCGGCGTCACAGTGCGTCATCAACCCGGGTGAAGTCCATGACCCAGTTCGTCTCCCAGGTGCTACCACCGTCATCCGAAAAGGCCTGCTCCCATCGGGCGCTGTCGGGTGTGATAGCTGACCAGCGGAACCGGACCTGAACCGGCTGTCCGTTGTACTCGTCTGCTCCGAAGAACTCGCCCACGCCATGCTCGAAGGTCCCACGCACCGGTGGCAACAGGTGATGAACCACATTGTCGAACCAGTAGATCGACCATTGCCCGGTTGCCGGTTCGAACAAGCGGAGCGAGCCACCTTCAAAGCCGAACCAGCCATTGCCATCGAGAGGTACGAAGTCATCGATGTTGCCGCTGCCTCCCAGTATCGGGCGGCAGGTTCCGCGCGCGGTGAACTCCTCCCAGTCGTTGCTCGCGGCCAGGCGCGACCGCAACCGCTGATTCTGGACGTGCCAATTCCCCCACAGGAAGTCAAAATCATGCGCGGCTTGAGGCTGCATCACGTTTTCGCTACTCCCACAGTCTCCACGATCTCCAGGATCCTGGATGCTTGCTCCCGCAACTGGCGGCGCTTCACACAAGAGAAACCGATCAGTTCGGCGACGTTCTGAGCCGATCCTCATCGCATTGATCATATGGGTTAAATAGGGTGTAATCATGCCTAAATATCCAGACCAGTGAGGGGCAGGACATGGTGTACCGGCCGACGGCACGGGTATTGGCGACCCTGGAATTGCTTCAGGTGCATGGTGGGATGACCGGCGCCGAATTGGCGCGTCGTCTCGAGGTTAATGGGCGAACTGTCCGGAACTACGTCGAGACGCTGCGTGACCTTGGCGTGCCCGTCGAGGCGACACGTGGCCGAGCGGGCGGATATCGATTGCGGCCAGGGATGCGGTTGCCACCGCTCATGTTCAGTGAAGACGAAGCGGTGGCGCTGGTGTTGGGATTGCTCATCGCCCAGCGGTCAGGTCTCGCCGATGAGGTCCATCTCCCTGGGATCCTGGCCAGAATTGAGCGGATGCTTCCGGAAACAACCCGTGCGCGGGTAGAAGCTGTCGCCGGGACGGCAGTTGAGCCGTCCACTGGCAAGCCCGCGCCGCGAATCCAGATGCTCAGCGCGCTGGCGGAAGCAGCGAGGGCCGCTCGCCGGGTACGTCTCAGCTATCGCCTGGCCGCGGGAGACGCCACGGAACGCGAGTTCGACTGTTACGGTGTGGGCTATTGCGACGAGGCCTGGTACGCCATTGGGTATTGCCACTTGCGGCAATCTCAGCGCCTGTTTCGTCTTGATCGTATCGCTGCCGTCACGTCGGTAGATGCTACGTTTTCGCCGCATGCTGGCTTCGACCCACTGGCCGCGATCAGGTCAGCGCTGGCCGCCGTGCCGCGTCGCTGGGCGGTGTCCGTAATGGTGCGGGCCTCTCTGGATGAGGTGCGGTCGGGCGTTGCGCTTTCGCCCGGGCACTTCACTTCCTGCGGTGAACGGTCCACCCGGATCCAGGTTGAAGTCGATGACTTGCGCTGGATGGCGCGTCTCCTGGCGGGATCAGGCCTGCCCTTTGTCATCGAGACTCCGCTTGACCTTGCCGACGCGATCCGTGACTACGCTGCGGAACTTGTCATCCACGCCGAAGGCTGAGTGAGTTGATTCTCCAGCGTGGGGAAGTGTGCCAAGCGTGCCAACTTGCGCAGGTGGGGGATGCTGGCAGCGTTGCGTGGGCTACAGGGGTTCGCAGCGCTGCCATGGTTGCGGCTAGGATGATCCTTCGAGCGATGTCCTGGCCTGACCCGACGCGGCGGCCATGGAGCCATCCGGGGAGACCGGCTGCGGCTTCGGGTCTTCCACGCGCTCGATCCATTCTCCCCGGAACCACTGCCGCTGCCAGGGGATGGCCGTACGGTTCTTGTGCTGCGAGAAGTCCACCAGGTACAACGGGATGCCGTACCGGCTGCGCGGATCGATGCCGACGACCGTACCCGTCGCCCCATCGAACTTCGCCTCAGGCCAGGTGGAATAGAGCACGGTAATGCCCACGACGCCGCGCTTGTTCACGCCTCTGGGCATTTTCACGCGCACTACGTCGCCGAAATCAAACGTGTTCATCGTCCCTCCGGGCCCCATCCAGTCCAGATCGTGAGTATAGCGAAGCGTGGCTGTGCTCAGGCGCCCCGTGCCGGCCGCGCCACCGACCAGACATCGTCGTACAACTCGGCCAGTTGCGCCTGCGTTGTCAACGGCAGCCGGTCGAGCGCCGCTTGCTGTTCAGCCGGCAGGAGTATGCGCAGCTGCCACAGGCGCTGTGCATCCGCGCGGCCCAGATCAGCGGAATCGCGAGGCGTGGCGCTCCACTGCTGGCAGAAGGCGGCCAGATCGTACGCATCCAGCTCCTGGAGGCGGTGCCCCACGAACGCCAGGCCCTCGTCATGGGCACGGACATTGCGCTCACCTCCGCGCGGCAATGCCACCAGGCGAGAGTGCGATCGTGTGCTCCCCGCTGGCGATTGCGCAAGCTTCCGGCGCGCCGACCCACCGCGCGTCAGGAGGACGCCGGAGAAAATGATGGCAATGCCGGCTGACATTGCCAGGTAGAGATACTCCGGCCGCCCGAGACGCGTCAGGGTACCGCCCGAAGCTACCGTGAGCGTACCGATCGCGATGAGCAGGCAACCGGCCGCTCGTTGCCGCAACTCTGGTTTTCCGCGCATGGCCCAGGCAGAATACAGCGCTCCCCCGGCGAGGATCGCGGTCCCGCCAGCGTTCAGTGCCACGGCCAGGGCAACCAGGACCGGCCCGCGCTCGATCGCGTGCCAGCCCTCACTTTGCAAGCGTTGCGGGTCAATGGGCGCAGACCAGACGACTGTCGCCGCAAGGGCCGTGACCAGGAGCGCGAGGCCAGTCGTAGCGGGCGGCAGCTTCCCCGGGAAGAGAAGATAGAGTTCGCCCAGCGCGAGGACCCCGACAACCAGCACCGCCCCGCAGAGGTAGTACATTCGCGCGAGCGCCGGGTTCCAGCCCAGCGTGGCGCCAATCACCTCGGAGCCAGCAGCGACCGCGAAGACAATGAAGGCAAGTGCCCAGGTGATACGCTCTGGACGTGGCCGGTGGATGGCGTCCCAGACCAGGCTGGCGGCACAGAGCGCGGCAACCAGTGCGGCGAAGGCGGGAAACGCGGTCACGGCCGCGTCAGGGCAGGCAAGATCAACACGCGCGGAGTCTACCAAGAAAGGCGGAGGACAATGCTCTTCATGGTCATCGAACGGTTCAAGCCCGGCACCGTTCCGGCCATCTATCAACGCCTGAAAGACCAGGGCCGGACGATGCCGGGCGGCCTGTCCTACCAGGCAAGCTGGATCTCGGCTGATCTCGCGCGGTGCTTCCAGGTCATGGAGTGCGACGATGTCGCCCTCCTGCAGGAATGGGTGCTGAATTGGGGCGAACTCATGGAGGTCGAGATCGTGCCGGTCGCGCCGTCAGCGGTCACGCAGGGCGTGGTGAAGCCATTCCTGACGTGACCGGCCGGGAGAGCGTCGCGTTGATGGGCGCCCCAGGCAGGATTCGAACCTGCGACCTGCCGCTTAGAAGGCGGATGCTCTATCCCCTGAGCTACTGGAGCCTGACCGAAGTATAGAACGCCGGACCCAGATGTCTCGCTCAGGTGTCGAGCCACAGTAGCGGATCGGACGACGCCAGATCGTCCTGCACCGGGGCGATTTCGTGCTGCTCCTGTTCGCGCCGCAACGCCGCCACGAGCATGGCCCGGCAACGCTCGCCTCGCATCACACCACGATCGCAGTCGTAGTACGTCCGCGCCAGACGCCCGGCCAAGGCGATGCGCCCCAATTGGATCAACAGGAAGATCGTGAAATAGCGATAGACGACATTGATGAGCCCGCGATCCTGGTAGCGGCGGGCGCTGGTATACAGGCGCGGGTGCTGCACGAAGCTCACCTCGCCGAACTTTGCCAGGCGCCGCGCGATCATGGTGTCTTCGCCGTAGAACTGGAAGGCCTGGTCCACGCCGCCGGCCGCCCGCAACGCGCCGGTGCGCAGCGCCATGGTGGAGCCGATCAGGATGCCAGGACGCCCCAGCCCGCGCAGCGCCGCATTGGTCAGAGGGCAAAGAACCTCGCGAAAAATGCCATTCCCGACGTTGTCAACGAGCCTCCCGTCGTGGAACGAGAACGCCGGGGAAAAGGCCACCAGCCCCGGACGGCGCCGGAACTCGGCGAGCGCGGCGCTTGCCCACCCGGGAGGCACCAGGGTATCGGCGTCGACGAAAACCAGAATGGGGGCATGGGCCGCCACCAGCCCCGCTTGCCGGGCATGGGCCAGCCCTGGTCGTGGCTCCAGTACCACACGCGCACCTTGGGCGGTAGCGATGGCGGCGGTGTCATCGCTCGAGCCGTTATCGACCACGATGACTTCCACCATGCTTCGGTCACCCTGCCGCACCAGGGCATTGACACAGGCGCCGATCCCGGCCGCCTCGTTGCGAGCCGGGACCACAAAGGAGATATCGGGCGGAAAGCTACTCACGTCCGTGTCTCTGCCTCACCTGTACGCTCGCCCCCCGGCCCGTCCCCACACAGCCTAGCTGTTGCCGGAGCTTGCGGCGATCTCGGCGACGGCGTCCGCCAGGCCACGCACTTCAGCCTCACTGTTCCACCAGCTCACAGAGGCGCGAGCGGAGACCACACACGGCGCGTACTCAACGTAGCGGATGGTGTAGCCACGATCATAGAGCGCGTCCGCCACCTGCCTGGGATGCATGTTCGCAACGTTGAAGTTCACCATGCCGGCCATGGCGTTCGCTGGCGTAACAACCTGTACGCCGGGTGCGTCCGCAATCAGGCTCCTGAACAGTGCGCCCATCTCGGAGACGCGCGCGTAGGCCCAGTCCATCCCGACTTCGTCACGCAACCAGGCGAGCGTTGCGGCCTGGGCAGCAATGACGGGCCCGGTGAATTCGCCGGACTCATAGCGATGCGCCGTCGCGGGCGGCATGAAGAAGCCGCTCATGTCCGCCTGGCCATAGCGGGCGTAGGTCGGCGAGATATCGGCAAAGCGGTCGTAGCGCA
>JALYWD010000551.1 GCA_030852885.1 Chloroflexota bacterium
TGGCGGTCACCGGTTCCCCGTGGTGCCGTCACAACAGGTCTCCTACATGGATGTGTCACCGAAGCAGGTTGTTTCGGTGGGTACGGCGCTGATCCCGTTCCTGGAGCACGACGACGCCAACCGCGCCCTGATGGGCGCCAACATGCAGAAGCAGGCGGTGCCACTGCTGCGGCCACAGGCGCCCGTCGTTGGCACGGGGGTGGAGCACCAGGCAGCGCGTGACTCAGGCCAGGTACTGGTGGCTGCCCAAAATGGCGTGGTCCACTCGGTGAACGGCCGGCAGATTGTCGTCGTCGACGATGACGGCAATGTGCATGAGTACAACCTGCGGAAGTTCGTGCGCTCCAACCAGGACACCTGCATCAACCACCGTCCAAGCGTGCAGCGCGGTGACCGGGTCTACCCGGGCAAGATCATCGCCGACTCCTCCTCGACGGAGAATGGTGAGCTGGCGCTGGGGCAGAACGTGCTCGTGGCCTTCATGCCGTGGGAAGGTGGCAACTTCGAGGATGCCATCCTCCTGAGCGAGCGCCTGGTCCGCGACGATGTCTACACCTCGATCCATATCGAGAAGTACGAGACGGAAGCGCGGGACACCAAGCTGGGTCCGGAAGAGATCACGCGGGATATCCCGAACGTTGGCGAGGAGAGCCTGGCCGACCTTGACGAGAACGGCGTGATCCGCATCGGCGCTGAGGTACGCCCGAACGACATTCTGGTCGGGAAGGTGACCCCGCGCGGCGAGACGGAACTGAGCGCGGAAGAGCGCTTGCTGCGCGCGATCTTCGGTGAGAAGGCGCGCGAGGTGAAGGACACCTCGCTGCGTGTTCCGCACGGCGTACACGGGAAGGTGATCGACGTCCGGACGTTCCGCCGCGACGATGAATCTGACCACGAGTTGCCGGCGGGCGTGAACGAGATGGTGCGCGTCAGCATCGCCCAGAAGCGGAAAATTTCCGAGGGCGACAAGATGGCGGGTCGCCACGGCAACAAGGGCGTGATCTCGCGCATTATCCCGGTTGAGGATATGCCGTTCCTGCCGGATGGCACACCCGTGGACATCATCCTCAACCCAATTGGCGTGCCGTCGCGCATGAACCTGGGCCAGGTGCTGGAGACGCACCTCGGCTGGGCTGCACAGAAGCTCGGCTTCCGTGTCGCAACGCCGGTCTTCGACGGCGCGCAGGAAGAAGAAATCCGCGACCTGCTGGTGGAGGCAGGCCTGCCGGAGGACGGCAAGGTCGATCTCTACGACGGCCGAACGGGTGACAAGTTCGATCGCCCGGTGACGGTCGGCATCATCTACATGCTCAAGCTCGCCCACCTGGTGGAGGACAAGATCCACGCCCGGTCAACTGGCCCGTACTCCCTGGTCACGCAGCAGCCGCTGGGTGGGAAGGCGCAGTTCGGTGGTCAGCGCTTCGGCGAGATGGAAGTGTGGGCTCTGTACGCCTACGGCGCGGCGTACACCCTGCAGGAAATGCTGACCGTGAAGTCCGACGACACGGTTGGCCGCGTGAAGACGTACGAATCGATCGTGAAGGGTGACGAGATTACGGGCGCCGGTGTGCCGGAATCCTTCAAGGTGCTGGTGAAGGAGCTGCGCTCCCTCGGTCTCTCGATCGACGTTATCAATGAGGACGAGCAGACCGTCGAGTTCGCGGAGGATACCTCCCGCGATCTGCTCTCCAACCTTGACCGGATTAATCTCAGCGGTTACGAGAAGACCGCCGACTAAGTGAAACCCTGTTCGTCGCTGGCCCGCTCGGTGTCACACCCGAGCGGGATCCGGTCACCCCGGAGGGGCAATGTCTACAACCGATACTGACCTGTCGATGCTTTCCATTAATACGGCGCTCGCGCCCACGCCATCATTTGACCGGGATATGCGCGGTTCGCGCGACGGCTTTGCCCGTGGTGACCGCAATGACCGCAGCCGGGTGCTGGACGTCAACAATTTCGATGCTATCCGCATCAGCCTCGCCTCGCCGGAGGCGATCCGCTCCTGGTCGTACGGCGAGGTCACCAAGCCAGAGACCATCAACTACCGCACGCTGAAGCCGGAGCACGGCGGACTGTTCTGCGAGCGCATCTTTGGTCCCACCAAGGACTGGGAGTGCTACTGCGGCAAGTACAAGCGCATCCGTCATGCCGGCACCGTCTGCGACAAGTGCGGCGTGGAAGTCACGCGGGCCAAGGTGCGCCGCGAGCGCATGGGCCACATTGAACTGGCCGCGCCGGTCGCGCACATCTGGTACGTCAAGGGCACTCCGAGCCGGCTCGGTCTCCTGCTCGACATCACTCCACGCAATCTGGAACGGGTGCTCTACTTTGCGTCCTACCTCGTGACCCAGGTGGACGAGGCCGCACGCGAAGAGGCCATCCAGGAAGTTCGGGATGTCGCCGAAGCCGAGATGGACGAGTTGCGCGCGGAAGCCCAGGCGCTGCTCGACGAAATCGCGGAAACGGTCGGCCGCGACGTTGAGTCCCTCAGCGAGCGCGAGCGGACGGTCTCTGACGATATCGCGGCGCGCCGGGAGCGCGAGATCGCGACGCTCACCGCTGATCGCGATGAGGTGCTGGCGCAGCTCGACGCACGGATGAACCAGGCGTCGTCAGAGGCGATCCTGTTCCGCGGCAAGGTCGTGGTTGAGCCTGACCAGGCGGTGAACGATGACCGCAAGTCCCGGTTGGAGCGCTTCTTCCAGGACGAGAAGGAGCGGATCGAGCAGGGCGCGGCGGCCGAGACCTCGGGCAGCGAGGCGCTCACTGGCGCCGAGAAGGACCTGCTGTCCAGTTCCGCGGATGAGCGCCGTGACAAGATCGAGAAGCAGCTCGCTGAGCAGATCAAGGAAGTCGAGCGCGAGCGCGACGAGTCGGTGAAGGCCGTCAATGATCTCAAGGAGCTGCAGATCCTTTCTGAGCAGCAGTACCGTGAGTTCAACGAGATGCTGCCGCCCGGCGTTTTCCGTGCCGGCATGGGCGCCGAGGCGGTCCACGACTACATCGTGAACCGCATTGATCTCGACGAGATCGCCATTGAGCTGCGCAACGAGATGCAGAGCACCTCGGATGTGAAGCGCAAGAAGGCAACCAAGCGTCTCCGCGTGGTCGAGGCCCTGCGCAAGAGTGGCAACCGGCCGGAGTGGATGATCTTCACCGCGCTGCCGGTGGTGCCGCCTGAACTGCGCCCGATGGTGCAACTGGACGGTGGCCGCTTCGCGACCTCTGACCTGAACGACCTGTACCGCCGCGTGATCAACCGCAACAACCGCCTGAAGAGGCTGCTGGAGCTGGGCGCCCCGGATGTCATCATCCGCAATGAGAAGCGCATGCTCCAGGAAGCCGTTGACAGCCTGATCGACAACAGCCAGCGCGGCAAGGCCCTCTCCCGCCGCGGACGCCGCGAGCTCAAGTCGCTGAGCGACATGCTCAAGGGCAAGAAGGGCCGCTTCCGCCGAAACCTGCTCGGCAAGCGCGTCGATTACTCCGGCCGCTCAGTGATCGTGGTCGGTCCTCAGCTAAAACTTTACCAGTGCGGTCTGCCCAAGAGCATGGCTCTCGAGCTGTACCGCCCGTTCGTCATTGCCCGCTTGGTGCAGAACAACTATGCTGCCAACGTCAAGGGTGCCCGCCGCCTGATCGAGCGCAACCGTCCCGAGGTCTGGGAAGCGCTCGAAAGCGTGATCGGCGAACGCCCGGTCCTGTTGAACCGTGCGCCGACCCTGCACCGCCTCGGCATCCAGGCCTTCGAGCCGATCCTGATCGAAGGCTCCGCCATCCAGCTGCACCCGCTCGTCACCACCGCCTTCAACGCCGACTTCGACGGTGACCAGATGGCCGTGCACGTCCCGCTCTCGCAGAAGGCAGTCAAGGAAGCGCGCGAGCTTATGCTGGCGTCGAAGAACCTGCTCAAGCCGGCCGACGGCGAGCCGATCATCTCCCCGTCCAAGGATATGGTCCTGGGCGTGTATTATCTGACCATGGCCCAGAAGGCCAAGCACAAGGGCGATGGCCGTGCCTTTTCCGACTTCGATGAAGTCGATATGGCCTACACGCTCGACCAGGTGGAAGTCCATTCCGAGATCAAGCTGCTTGCCCGCACCTGGTACGACGAAAAAGGCGACCGTTTGTCCGAGCCCGTGACCCGTATCATCGACACAACGGTTGGCCGTGTGCTCTTCAACCGCATCCTGCCCGAGGA
>JALYWD010000585.1 GCA_030852885.1 Chloroflexota bacterium
GGACAGCGTCACATGCGCCGCAGAACGAGGGGCTGATCGACCTCAGCGGAGTGGTCCCCGCAATTCTGCCCCCCGTAGCTGTGTCTGAAGCTCTCGCGCAGGTTTCTGAAGGCAGTGAAGATCTGCATGAGACGCTCGTCCGCCATCGTCTGGCGACGGAGTACCGCATACCAGAGCGGAATCTGGCACTGGTCACAGACCTGGATGTCGCGGTTGCCGGCGTTGCGGCGCAAACAACAGGGCCCCTTGTCCTCTTTCCTCCAAACGCGACGCCCGGTTCACTCGGGGCTGTCCTGGAGCGGCGTCCGCTCGTCGAGCTCGCGCGAGGCTACAGCCGCGACGGCGCGATCACGCTCGACGCTGCCAGCGATTTGCCGCATGGTGGTGTGGCCGTCATTACCTCGCCGGGAGACCCCCTCGCGAACGTGCTATCCGCGAACGATGCCGTGCGCCTGGCGCGTTCCTGTGCCTGGCTGATCATTGACGAGCGCTACGCGGATTACGCTGGCCAGTCGCTGCTCAATGTGGCAAGAGAGTTCCCCAATGTGATCATCCTGCGGTCATTCCAGGCGCGGCTGGGACCAACGGAATCGAACGCGGGGTGGGCCACCGGTTCGCCACGCGCCAGAGATCTCCTCGGAGCTGTGTCGTCCAACTTGCCGCCAGGAATTGCTCAAGCGTTCCTCGCTGCCAGTTGCGACAAGGCCGCCAGCCGCATGCTGCTCTCGCTCGTGCGTGACGAACGCTCCCGTCTCTACCGGGCGCTGCGCAAGCTCTCCTCCTTGCAGCCTCTCCCGAGTTGGGGGCCGTTCGTGGCCGCTCGCGTGGAGGTAGGCAACCGCGACATGCTCGTGTCACTGCTCTGCGCCAGAGGAATCCAGGTGCACGCGCCGCGAGAGCCGGGTCTGGAGCGCTATGTGCGCATCGGCATCGGGGCGCGTAGCGCCATGGAGTACTTGCGGCGGACGCTGCTCGAGATTGCTCCCGAGATGCTCGGCGCCCAACTAGCGAGCAGTAGTCGCGATCCGTATCGCCTCACGCTGCGCGGCGAAGAGTTCGGCCAGCCCGAGTTCTGCCAGGTCGAGGAGCGAAGAGAGCGCAGCGCGTGAGAAGGGCTTGCCTTCTGCCGTGGCCTGAATCTCGACAAATTCCTCGTCCGACGTCCCGATGACGTTACAGTCTACGAAGGCGGTGCTGTCCTCGGCGTAATCGAGGTCAAGTACGGGCTTCCCCTTGACGATTCCTACGCTCACGGCAGCAACCGCCGTCTGCAAGGGATCCCGGTTCATTTTTCCGTTTTGCCGCAGCCTGGCGAGCGCCAACGCAAGCGCGACGTAGCCGCCAGTTATTGCCGCGCACCGCGTTCCGCCGTCAGCACGCACAACGTCGCAGTCAATGATGATCTGCCGCTCCCCCAACGCCTTCAGATCGACACTCGCCCGGAGTGACCGTCCGATCAGGCGCTGGATTTCAACCGTGCGGCCGCCCTGTTTGCCAGACGCGGCCTCGCGATTGGTTCGCTCTTTGGTTGCTCGTGGCAGCATGCCGTACTCGGCAGTCACCCAGCCCCGGCCCTGGCCGCGCATCCACCCTGGTACCCGTTCATCTACCGACGCAGAGCACAGGACGTGGGTATCACCCAGGCGAATGGAGGCCGAACCTTCGGCGAACGGCATGGTGTTTGGAATGATCTGCAATACGCGGAGTTCGTCGGCGTCGCGGCCACTGGGTCGCGTCATGTGTCCTCCCGGGATGATTGGCCTGAGTCTGCTTCTTCGCGACTGGTCGCATAGATCTCGCGAATACGCTCTAACCGCGTGCCCAGGTCTCGTTCCAGACCGCGATCAGTTGGATGGTAGTAGCGGCGTCCGGCCAGGTTGTCCGGCAAGTTCTGCTGGCCGATGATGCCCTCCTCGAAGTCATGGGCGTAACGATACCCTTCGCCGTAGCCGAGCGATTTCATGACGGAGGTTGGGGCATTGCGCAAGTGCAAGGGCACAGGGTCGTTTCGCGTCTGTCGCACGTCCGCCAGCGCGTCACTGTAGGCGCGGTAGATGGCATTGCTCTTCGGCGCCAGTGCCAGGTAGACCGTAAGTTCGGCCAGCGCAAGCGCACCCTCTGGCAGGCCGATGAAGTGGACTGCCTGCTGCGCGGACATCGCCAGTTGCAACGCACGGGGATCAGCCAGGCCGATATCCTCGCTGGCAAAGCGCACGAGGCGCCGCGCAACGTAGAGCGGGTCATCACCGCGCTCCAGCATGCGCGCCAGCCAGTACAGGGCGGCGTCCGGATCTGATCCACGCAACGTCTTGTGTAGCGCTGAGATGGCATCGAAATGCGCATCCCCGCCCTTGTCGTAGTTGGCTGCCCTGCGCTGCGCGGCCTGCAGGATTCGTTCCGGGGTGATCTGCGCACCCTGGTCCAGGCCCGCGGCTGCAAACTCCAGGGTATTGAGCGCAAACCTGGCGTCGCCATTCGCAAGGTTTACCAGCGCTTCCCGCGCGTCCGCGTCGATGCTGAGCCGGCGGTTGCCAAGGCCGCGCTCACTATCGGCGAGCGCCCGGTCGATGATTTTGCCGACATCCTCGTCCGTGAGGCTTTGCAACACGACCACGCGGGAGCGCGACAGGAGTGGGGCGTTCACCTCGAACGACGGGTTCTCTGTCGTGGCTCCAACGAGAATGACTGTGCCATCTTCGACGTGGGGCAGGATGGCGTCCTGTTGAGCCTTGTTGAAGCGGTGAATCTCATCAATAAAGAGGACGGTGCGTTGGCCGTACATGCCTAGCCGGGCGGCGGCATCCTTGACGATGGCGCGCAGGTCCGCCACCCCAGAGGAAACGGCGCTGATCGCCACGAACTCGGCTTTCGACTGCGCGGCAACGAGGCGCGCCAGGGTTGTCTTGCCAGCACCCGGTGG
>JALYWD010000142.1 GCA_030852885.1 Chloroflexota bacterium
ATGATCGAAGCGCAGCAAAACATCATGCAAGCGAAGTCGCGGTGAGCGCAACTCCGGGTCGCCAGGGAGTGTCACCATGTGTCCCACATCGGCTTCGTGGCCGCGTAAGGAGAGCGCCGATGATGGATATGAGCGATGTCGCCGTGCGAGGGACTTCTGATGGGGTGTCTCGTCGCAAGTCTCTTCTGGCATTGGGGATGGCGGTGCTGGCAGCGAATGCAGCCAATACTGACGTGACCGAAGCAAAGAAAAAGAAGGGCAAGACGTGCAAAAAGAAGGAGAAGCAGCGCTGCCGTAAAGATGCGGCTACCTGCAAGCCCCAGGTGGCAGCCATCTGCGGTTTGGGCCCAGCACAGTGCCTTGCCGCGCAGAACTGCTGCGACGAGTGCGCGGCGAATGGCTTCCTGACTTGCCTCATTGGAGTCACCGGCGCCTCAGTGGAATCCTTTGCGTCACGATAGACGGGAGATGACAATGAACACGCAAACGTTCGATGCTGTCACCCGCCGCGCGGCGGAAGGCATTTCGCGGCGTCGCTCGCTGCTCACCCTTGGGGGCGCGGCCGCAGCAGCAACGATCGCCAGGCCATCTGCCAGTGAAGCCAAAAAGAAGAAGGGCAAAAACTGCAAGAAAAAGGAGAAGCAGCGCTGCAATAAGGATGCGGCTGCCTGCAAGACGACGATACTGGTGCTCTGCGATCCTGCCGATCCCGCAACCTGCACTATGCTCCAGAACTGCTGCGACGGGTGCTCGGCGAGCACGTTCATCACCTGCCTGATTGCGACCATACCGGTGTAGGCCGGTCCGGCGCTGCCCCGCGCCCCACCCTGGTTAGGCGACCATCTCCCGTCCCGCCACCATCTGCAAATGCGCGCTCGTGTCGATGATCTCGCGCAGGGCCTGCATTGCTTGCCAGGGGTATAGGAGTTGATCCTGCCGGGGGAGCCGGAGCGCATGGCCGCGCTGATCCTCGGCTGGCAACTGTCATCATGCCCGGCGCCGGCCACGTCGCGCCCTTCGCGCAGCCGGAGACGTTCAACCGCATAGTGCTGGAGTTTCTGGCCGCGTAACCCCTTCGTATCTCCCGAGTTACTTGATATGATCGGGGAAACATCGGCGATCACGTCGTTCTCACCGGGTTCAGCAGCGGTGGATCGATTACTTCGTCCGCGCGGCAATATCACGCCGCTGACGGCTACCGGGACAGAACCAGTGCGTTGGTGGACGGGATTCCCCGGAGTTCTGCCGCCGTTAATCGGTCGTGCCACTGATCTGGCCGCGCTGCAGGCCTTGGTGAGGGACCACGATCTCCGGCTCATCACCGTTACCGGGCCGGGTGGGGTAGGCAAGACGCGCCTGGCCATGGCGGCAGCGCAGGCCGTGCGGGACGCCTTCCCGGCCGGGTCGGTGTTCGTTTCCCTGGCTTCTGTCCAGGATTCCAGCCTGGTGATCTCCGCGCTGGCCCGCGCGATCAATGTCCCGGAATCCGCCGAACGACCGCTGCTGGATGGCGTGCTGGCGGCCTTGCGGGACCGCCGCCTTCTGCTGATCCTGGATAACTTCGAGCACGTCCTTCCCGCGGCGAGCGTGGTCACGGAACTCCTGAACCGGTGTGCACAGGTGACGGTGCTTATCACCAGCCGCGCACCGATGGGCCTCGTGGCTGAGCATCGTTTCCATCTCCAGCCGCTCGATCTGCCGCCCCTCGATGTCGAGGTGGACGCAACGGCCCTGCTTGATTTCGGCGCGGTGGCGCTCTTCCAGGAGCGAGCCCGCTGGGCGCGCCCCGGGTTTGCTCTCAACCAGGCGAACAGTCGTGCGGTGGCGGATATCTGCCGGCGGCTCGACGGCGTGCCGTTGGCTATTGAGCTTGCTTCCGCCTGGGTGCGGGTGCTCGCGCCGGAGGAGTTGCAGCGCCTGCTCGACCCGACCTTGCCCCTGCTGCGGGGTGGTGTGAGCGAGCGTCCGGATCGCCAGCGCACCATGCAGGACACCATCGCCTGGTCCTACGGGCTGCTGACCCCGGACGAGGCCCGGCTCTTCCGCGCGCTCGGCATCTTTGTCGGCGGGTTCACCTATGACGGCGCTCTGGCGATTGGCGAGGCCATCAGCCCGGGCATCGAGACGGGAACCCTGCTCGATCTGCTCGCCAGCCTGGTGGACAAGAGCCTGCTGCAGGCGACCGTGGAGGGTGGCCAGTCCCGGCTGCGGATGCTGGAGACAGTGCGTGAGTTCGCGCTGGCCTGCCTTGATACCCAGGGTGAGGCACCACAGGTTGCTGCCGCTCATGTAGGGCATATGGTGACCTTCGCGGAGGCAGCGGAGCCGCACTTGCTGGGACCAGACGAAGTCCACTGGCGTGAACGCTGCGAGGCGGAGCTCGGCAACCTGCGCGCGGCCTTGTCCTGTGCGTTGGAGCAAGACCTGGACGCCGCGTTGCGGATTTCGACGTCACTCCGATTATTCTGGCACTGGTATCGGGTGGAGGAGGGGAGAAGCTGGCAGCAGCGGGTGCTGGAACTCGCGCAGGGGAGGACGGATATCCCCACTCATGCCATGGCGCGCGCATTCACCACCTATACGGCGTTGGCGGGACTAAACGGTGACGTTGCCACAACCGAGCGCGCCGGGAGAGTGGCTATCGACTTGACGGCGGCCTCTGGCGATCACGCACTGGAGGGTCAGGCACGTTGGCTCCTCGCCACGCGCTTCCTGCTCACTTCAACGCTGGTGGACTCTATAGCGTCGGAGCTTGACCAGGCCCTGTCACTGATGCGTGAGGCAACATCCACCACTGTGCGCGCGCAAGCTGCCTACGCGACGTCCCATCGCGGGGTCGCAGCCATTGCTTCCGGAGAGATTGAGCTGGGCCTGGCGTACTACCAGGAGGCGCTTGAGCAGGTGCGCTCCACCGGTAGCCGGGCTGTATTGCTGATCATCCTGGGGGACTACGCTGGCTGGTGCGTGGAGTTCGGGGATCTGGACCGCGCGCAGGAGCTTGCGAGTGAGGCGCTGGCCCTGGCGCAGGATGAATCGCTCTGGGTGGTTGGCAGCCCCCTCTCATGCCTGGCTCTGCTGGCCGCGACCAAAGGGCAACCGAAACTGGCGGCCCGGCTGCTAGGCGCCATCGATGCCGCCTTCCTCAACACCGGGCTCAACATCCCAGGCCATTTCGTGCAACGGATGGCTCATACACGCGACCTGGTGGTGGAGCAGTTGGGATCGGGCTTCTCGGAGTACCACGAGGCTGGCATGGCTAACCCCCGGCTGGTCCTGGCGGAAGCCGCCTCCCAGATCGAGCAGCCAACGCTGTTCACCGCGCACGCTCCTGCTTCCACGCTCTCACCGCGACAAACGGAGGTTTTGCGGCTCCTGGTTGCCGGGCGATCAGACCGGCAAATCGCGGGGGAACTGTTCATCAGCCATCGCACGGTCTCCAACCACGTTGCAGCCATCCTGAACAAGCTGGACGCGTCCTCCCGCAGTGAGGTCGCCGTGCGCGCAGTGCGGGAGGGACTGGTCTGATGCTACGCCACCAGTTCCCGCCCCACCTCCAATTGCAAATGCGCTCCCGTGTCCATGATCTCGCGCAGGGCTTGCACCGTCTGCCAAATCTCGTGGTAGGTGGTGTAGAGGGGGACCGGCGCCAGGCGGATCACGTTCGGGGCGCGGAAGTCGGGCACGATGCCGCGAGCGCGCAGGGTGCGTGAGATGCGCGAGGCCTCCGGGTGCTCCACCGCCAGGTGGCCGCCGCGCTGCTCCGGGGCTGCGGGCGTGCCGAGGGTAAATCCATACGGGGAAGCCCCAAGTCCACTGGCGATGAGCAGGTCCGCGAGGTAGGCCGTTTGCGCCAGGGATTTGGCGCGCAGGGCCTCCAGCCCCGCCTGGTGGAAGAGGCGCAGCGCGCCGCGCAGGGGAGCGGTGGCCAGCAGGGGCGGTGTGGAGATCTGCCACGCGCCGGCGCTCTCCGCGCCCTCGAACTGGTGGCGCATGTCGAACTGGCGCGCCTTGTGGGAGCCCCACCAGCCAGCCAGGCCGGGGCCGGTCTGCCAGTGCTTGCGGTTGACGTAAAGTCCGCCCGTCGCGCCAGGACCCGCGTTCAGGTACTTGTAGGAGCACCAGAAAGCGAAATCGACGCCCCAGGCATCGAACTGGTGCGGCACCGCGCCGGCGGAGTGGGCGCAATCGAAGCCGAGCAGGATGCCGCGCTCGCGGGCTACCGCCGCCAGGCGCGGCATATCCAGCAACTGCCCGGAGCGGTAGAGGACCGCTGGCAGAATCGCCAGCGCCACCTCATCGGTCAGCGCCGCGATGAGGTCGTCTTCGTCGATGGTGCGACCATCGCGCGATGGCACGCGCACCAGGTCGTCAGCCACGTCGCCACCGTGCAGCGCGATCTGGCTCTGGATGGCGTAGATATCGGAGGGGAAGTCCAGTTCCGTCGCTACGATCTTGCGGCATGAG
>JALYWD010000592.1 GCA_030852885.1 Chloroflexota bacterium
CACGGCCAAGGGCGTCAGCGCGAGAGCGTTGAGGCGGACGGGCAACCGGCCGCGACGGGAGCAGCATGCACGAGAACCTGGGCGAGAAGGGTGGCCTGCCGATCAGCGCGTTTGCGTCGCGAGAGGCGTGGGCGACGTGGCTGGACGAACACCATACGGACTCCCAGGGCGTCTGGTTGGCGATTCCCAAAAAGGGCGGCGGTGCGGCAGGCGTTTCCTACGCTGAGGCGCTGGAGGTGGCCCTGTGCTACGGATGGATCGACGGGCAAAAAGGCAAGCTCGACGAGCGCTTCTGGCTGCAACGCTTCACCCCGCGGCGGCCGGGGAGCGTGTGGTCGCGCGTCAATCGCGACAAGGCGCTGGCGCTGATAGCGCGGGACGAGATGCGTCCGGCCGGACTGCGGGAGGTGGAGCGGGCGCAGGCAGATGGCCGGTGGGACGCGGCGTACGAGCCCGCGAGCACGATGACGGTCCCGGACGATCTCCGTGAGGCCCTGGCCGGCAACCCGGCGGCCGAGGCGTTCTTCGCCACCCTCAACCGGACAAACCGCTACGCGATCCTGTATCGCGTCCACAGCGCCAAGAAGCCGGAGACGCGGATCCGGCGCATCGAGACGTTGGTGGCGATGCTCGCGGACGGGAAGCAGATCCACCCATGACGGGTGTGCTGCGCCAGGGCTGCTGAGCAAACTGGGTGGCAACGATCCGCGCGGTGACCGGGTGACGGTCCGCAAGCAACGCGCGTGCGTTCGCGCCGCGCGCCCCCAGCAGGGTCCGGCGATCCATGCGGCGCTCCTGTGCGTCATTGGCGGCGGTGCGGCGTGGAACTGAGCGTGTGCGAGGGCCGGACTCCACCTGGCCCTCGCTCGCTGCTGCTGGGGGACGGAGTGGCTGCTCCAGGTGCGGCGCTGATCCTGGTCAGGAGATGCGCACGCGCCGCGTGATCTGGTCGTTGCTCTCCCAGTACGTCGTCTTTGCGGCCAGCAGGGGGTCGTCCGGGGCGGGCTGGATGTCCCCATTTTCGGCAATCGCGCGCGAGGTAATGGTGTGCTCGCCGGGGGTGGGATGGGCCCAGTCCAGGGTCCAGAACGTCCAGGCGAACGCCTCGCCCGCGCCTTCCGTCAGCACCGCCGGCTGCCACGGCTCGTCGTCGATCTGGACCTCGACCCCGGCGATCGGGTCGCCCCACGCCGCGCCCATGATCTGGTACGCGTCGCCCTGCCTGGTCACCCTGGCCAGCGCGGACTTGAGCCGGTTGAGCCCGACGGACGTGAAGGTCCAGACCGTCTCGCCATCCCGCTCCTCTTCGCGCATGGTCACGTACTCGCGGGCCATGAAGTTGCCCTGGGCGGCACGATCCCAGATCTCGATGCGCGTCAGCCACTTCACATTGGCGATCCCGTACCAGCCTGGCGCGATCAAGCGCAACGGGAAGCCGTTCAGGTTCGGCAGCGGTTCGCCGTTCATCTCGTAGGCAAGCACATTGTCGGGGTTCATGGCGTCATCCAGCGCCATGGAGCGGACGAACCGCTCCGTAATGGTCAGCTCTCCCCACGTCTGCTCCCCGGCATCCGCGCCCCAGAAGACGACCTCGCGGCCCGCCTCTTGCGCTCCCGCTTCCGCGAGGAGCGGGGCGAGGGGTGTTCCGGCCCAGGTCGCGTTGCCAACGCCCCCCCAGAAGAAGGGCAGCCCGGTGTTGCCGGAGCACTCCAGGGTGAACGTGACCTCGCGCCGCTCCCGGGCTTTCACGTCATCGAGGGTGAGCGTCAGCGGCTGGTCCACCAGCCCGCCGATCTCCAGGCGCCAGTCGTCCGCATCGAGGTGGGGCTCGTTGAAGTGCTTGATGACGAAGAATTGGTCATTGGGGGTAATCCAGGAATCGAGCTGCTCCCACTCGAGCTGCCGCACGATCGCCTCTGGCGCCGGGTTGGGCTCGGGTTGATCGAGCCAGGGGATCACTTCCCCCTCCTGGGCAACCGCAAACGCGTGCGAGGGACCGGCAATCCGCATCATGCTCAGCCCGGCCAGGGCCGCGCTGCCCTGCTGTAACAGGGTCCGGCGAGAGCGTGGCATCGGCGTCATGCGCTATCTCCTTACCTTTTCCCCGCGCAACCGATGAGAGGCGGCCCGGTGCACAGGTGACGCATGGCGCGGGCTCCTCGCGATTGGGTTGGGGTCCACGGCTTCCGGTGCTTCCGGTCCCCGGCGCCGTTCCAGCGGCCACGCGTCCAGCATGCGGCCATGCGTGCCACCGGTCATGCCGAGAAACTCGGTAGAAACTCAGTAGTCCCGGGAACGAGGGAATTCAGATCAGCCCGCGCCGCACCGCGAACGCCGCGGCCTCCCGGCGGTTGGCCGCGCCCAACTTGCCGAGCACATTGGAGACGTGCTTGCCGACGGTGTAGGGGCTGATGAACAACTGCGCGGCGATTTCCGCGTCCGTGAGGCGCTGGCCCAGCAGCGCGAGGATCTCCTGCTCGCGATACGTCAGGTTGGGCGCATCACGCTGGGGTGGGGGCGGGTGCCCCCGGGGCGCGGCGCTTGCGGGCTCCAGGACGGCCAGCGCATCGGTCACCGCTTCCGGCCAGGTCATGCCGTGGCCGGTGGCCCAGGCCCGTGCGAACACCTCAGCACCCAGGGCCGCGCGGGTCGCCGTTGCCAGGTCGTCAGCTTCAATGTAGTGCCAGATATGCGGCATCCTCGTCGCGTCCTGCGCCGCCGCAATGGCGCCCAGCAAGCGGACTGCTCGCTGCGGCTGACCCGTGGCGTGGGCGACGCTGGCCAGCCCGACCACCATGTCGAAGACCCGCCGCTGATCCGCAATCTGCTCAGCGACCGCGATCCCCTGCGTAAAGCGCTGCACCGCGCCAGCGAACTCGCCCATCTGGGTGGCAAGCTGGGCGCGCGCCATCAGGGTGGTGGCATGCCCCCACTGGTCCTGGATGTGGTCGTAGTACGTCAGGGCCTCATCCAGTGGTTCCGTCGCGGCGTGCAGGTCACCGGCCGAGCGGCGCATGCTGCCGATGTTGGCCAGCGCCAGCGCGAGGAAGTCCAGGCGATCCGTTTGGCGCAAACAGGACACCGCGCGCTCATAGGCCGCCAGAGCCCGCGCATGGTCACTCTGCCATGCCCAGGCAATACCCATGGCAAAATGGGCACGACCACGCACGAAGGGGTCGCTTGAGGTCTCGGCGAGCGCCAACCCAGCCTCCGCCGCCGGTAACGCGGCCATGGCGTCGCCAAGCAGACCGGTCCGGTTGACCAGTCCGTAGTACGCGGCCGTACGCAGCGCGACGGGCGCATCCGTGGCAATGCTGAGCCCGGTCTCCAGCCAGCGGCGCCCCTCCGTCTCAAGCGACCGTGCGCCGATATAGCCCTCGAGCGCCACGACGAGCCGGAGGGCGTCCGTGCCTTGCCCGGTCGCCAGCAGCCACTCCGCGGCAGCACGCAGGTTGCTGCGGTCGCCGTCGATGCGCTCCATCCACCCCGCCTGATCCTGGCCCATCCCGTGCAGTTCAAGCTCTGCCCCTGCGGCGAAGTCCCGGAACCACTTGGCATGGCGATCACGCAGCGCGCGCGCTTCATCGTGGGCCGCGACTTGCTCCAGGCCAAATTCACGAATCGTCTCGAGCATCGTGAAGCGGGAGTGGAGGTAGTCACCGGGCTGCACGATCATGCTCTGATCGACCAGGGCATCGAGCCCAACCAGCGCCTCCGGGACATCCCGGGCACTGATGGCCGCGGCCGCCTCCAGGGTCCAGCCGCCGGTAAACACGGTGAGCGCCCGGAAGAACGCCGCGTCCTCGGGCGAGAGAAGCTCGTATGACCAGGCGATGGCATCCCGGATGGTGTGGTGACGGGCCGGGGCATCGCGCGGGCCGGAGCCCAGCACCTGCAAGCGCCGGCTCAGGAGCGCGAGCAACGCCGGGGGTGAGAGCACCCGTGTGCGTGCGGCGGCTAACTCGATGGCGAGCGGCAGCCCATCCAGCCGCTGACAGATCTCCGCCACGGCGCTGGCATTGTGCTCCGTCAGGGCAAACCGGGGATCGGCGGACTGCGCCCGCTGGACGAACAAGGCAACGGCCGGGGCCGCCGCGATGACCTCTGGCGCAACGGACTCACTGTCTGGCGCCGGCAGCGGAGCAATCGGCAAGACCTGCTCACCATGAACGCGTAGCGGCGCCCGGCTGGTGGTGAGCACCTGGAGAGCGGCGGCGCCGGCCAGGAGCGTCGCGGCGCAGTCCGCCGCCGCGGACAAGATGTGCTCACAGTTATCGAAGACAAGCAGGAGTTGCCGGGAGCGCAGGTACTGGAGCAGCGTGGTTTCGGCAGACTCGTCAGCGGACACCGTCAGGTTGAGCGCGGTCGCCACGGTTGCCGAGACCAGCTCTGGATCGGCCACGAGGGTCAGGTCGATCCACGCCAGGCCGTCAGCGAAGTGTGCGGCCCCCTCGTGGGCGATGGCCAGGGCCAGGCGGGTCTTGCCCACCCCACCGGGTCCGGTGAGGGTCAGCAGGGGGACCGCTGCATCGAACAGGAGGGTGCGGACCATGACCCGTTCGTCCTCCCGGCCGATGAGCCGGGTGCGCGGCACAGGAAGCGCGTTGATCGCTCGCATTGAGGCTGAGATAGCCATGCGCTCTCTCCTTTGGCGAGTCTGTGCTCTATTGTGTGCCTGGTGAGCGAAATTGGCTAGAGGTGTTGCTTCACGCTGAAAAGGGGTTGGGAGAATAGCGGTCGCCAACGTCGCGCATCGGACACTCGCTCGTGACAGGCAGGCCAGGGTATGCGCACGCCGCTGGAGGTGTCGAATCCGGGACGGTTGATCCGACTATCCAGCGAAAGGGGCGCATACAGGAGGCAGCATGTCCCAGGTCCACGTGCATAACTTCGCGATCTCGCTCGATGGCTTTGGCACCGGCGAGGGGCTCACGCTGGAGGCGCCGTTCGGGCACGCCGGGGAGCGGCTGCACGCGTGGATGTTCGCCACCCGCTTCTGGCAC
>JALYWD010000595.1 GCA_030852885.1 Chloroflexota bacterium
CGGCGGGTCAGCCGTGCGGAAATGTGCCGGGCAAGCCCATCAAACTGCAATGCATCCATGCTGCCTCACTCATCCTGTTCGCTGCGGGACAGGACATCAGCATGGTCGAGCGCCCCTCTTCTGCGTATGGGGAATCTTCCGTATTCAGTTCAGGCAATGTACGTATTTCTGGTGGTCAGTCGGCCGTGATCACGGAATCGGTCTCGTCGAGGAAAGGCGTCGTGGAGATGCCCAGGCGCTGCGCCTCCGCCACGGCCGCGCTGCGTGAGTGGACGCCGAGTTTGGCGAAGATGGCTTCCATATGCTTGGAGACGGTGCGGCGGCTGATAAAGAGGCGGGCGGCAATCTCGCGATCCGTGCAGCCATCGATGAGATGGAGCAGCACCATGTGCTCGCGCTGGGTCAGGCGGCCACCTGAGGCATTGGCCAGGTCTGCGCCTGGTCCGGCCTGAACAGGTGGAGCTGTCCCCAGGCCAGGCTTGATCGACATGAGGGCAGAGAGTTCGTGGCCGTTCCCCCGCTTCCAGATGCCGGCCGCAGGTTTCGGGCCGAGGATGCTGACGGCAAGCTGCGTCACGACCGCAACGGGCTGCTCTACCGGGAGGGCACTCCCCCGGTGTCGTCGCTGCGAAATCTCCGCGGCGGGCAGAAGCGCGTCGAGCTGCGCCAGCACCGAGTCCGCGAGTGCCCGGTCGTTCGGCCACATGGCGCTGCCGGTGTGAGCATCGAGCGTATCGGCTGCGCCGATCAGTTGTGCGGCCGTGGCCGGGTGTTGGTGTTCCAGGCTCAGTGCGGCGAAGGCCCAGAACAGCCGGGCCAGGAAGGCGAAATCCTGGTTCCCCCAGGCGATGGCCAGCGATTCCAGAAAGCAGGCCGTGGCCTCCGGCAGATTCCGCTGGTACCAGCGCGCGTACCCCAGGCCACAGAGCGCATAGCCCAGGTCCGAGTTGGCGGCGAGCATACGCGCCATCTCCACAGCGGCCTCGCCGCGTTGCACGGCGAGTTCCACATCCCCGGCGATGAGCGCGATGCCGCCGAGCAGATTGAGGGTGGCGCTCATCTTGATGGGGGCGGTGGCGTACTCCGCTTCAATGGCCGCCAGCGCCAGTTGCGATTCCTCAATCAGGGCGGTCGCGCGTTCCAGGTCGCCGAGCCAGAAGGCCAGGATGCCGGCCTCGAACACCGACTCCGCCAGCAGAAAGGTTTCGCCGGCTTCCCGTGCCAGTTCCAGTCCCGTCGCTCGCAGGGTGGTTGCCCGCTCCAGATCGCCCTGGCACATGGCCAGCCAGCCCGCCTTGTTCCAGGCACGCGCCCGCGACAGCACATCGACACCGTCATCGTTCGAAATAGCCAATCGCAGCCAGTGACTTGCCTCGCCGAACAGACCGAGGTCGAACCAGAACTTCGCCAGTGCGGCACTGAGCTGGTTGAGCGAAAACGCATCGCCGGTCGCCGCGAACCAGGACAGGGCCTGGCGCAGGTTGTCCTGCTCCGTGCGGAGGCTGCGCGTCCGCGCCGCGTCCCCTTGCCGGGCGTGGTGCAGATCGAGACTCTCCACCAGGTCGCGGTACCAGGGGGCGTGGCGCGAGCGCGTCGTGGCCTCCTCGTCGTGTGCCGCCAATTCACGCAGGGCGAACTCGCGGATCGTTTCCAGCATGGTGAAGCGCAGGTCAGCGCTGTTGTCGTCGCGGCGCACGAGGCTTTGATCGACGAGGGCGGTGAGGTCGTCCAGGACCTGCCCTTCCGCACTCGCGTCGTTTGCCGCCACGACGACCGCCGCGGGAAGTGGCCACCCGCCAGCGAAGACGCCGAGACGACGGAAGCAGGCCTGTTGCGCGGGAGCGAGGAGCGCGTAACTCCAGGCGATCGTGTCGGCAATGGTGCGCTGGCGCGCTGGCAGGTCACGCGCTCCGCCTCGCAGCAGGCCAAGCCGGTCTGACATCTGGTGCTGCAGCACTCCCAGGGAGAGCACCCGGGTGCGGGCGGCTGCCAGTTCAATCGCCAGGGGAAGGCCATCGAGGGCGCGGCAGATGGCCGCCACTTCGCGCACGTTGCTGGCATCCAGCGCGAAGCGTGCATTGACGCCTTCGGCTCGCTCGGCGAAGAGACGAACCGCATCGTTCTGAAGCAACGCGTCCGTCGTCGCGTCGGTATCGGGCAGCGGAAGCGGCTCGACCGGGAGTTCGCGCTCGCCGCGCACGCGCAGCGGGGCGCGGCTGGTGGTCAGCACCTGCAGATTCCGGCACATCCGGAGCCAGGTGGCGACCAGCTCCGCAACCGGCTCCAGGATATGCTCACAGTTGTCCAGGATCAGCAGAACCTGGCCCGCCTGCAGGGCGGTGACGACCTGCCCCGCCAGGTCCAACCCTGGGGATGGAACCAGGCCGAGCGCTTTGGCGACGATCAATGGCACAAGGGCGGAGTCCGCCAGTGGCGCAAGATCGACCCAGACGACGTCATGGGCAGGATTTGACGCCAGTTCGGTGGCCAGGCCCTGGGCCAGGCGCGTCTTGCCAGAGCCGCCTGGCCCGGTCAGCGTGAGGACGGGTGTGTCGTGTTCCAGGAGGAGTTCGAGGGCGCGGCGAAGTTCTGCCTCGCGGCCAATGAGCCGGGTGCGGGCGAGCGGGATGTGCCCCGGGTATCCCGCATGATCGGCGGCCCAGTCGCTCACCGGGGGGTGTGAATGCACGTTGCGTGCGTTTGGTGAGCCGTCATGATGCCGTCCACTATCCTGGTGTCGTCGCGCTACATCGCCGTCATCTGGCAAACGTGCCAGGGCGCAGGACGTTCCCACCCATGCCAAACTGCTGCCGTGTCGAATCTGATGGCTATTCTGGAGACACATATGGCCGTCGTCAACAACGTTGAGGCGTTGCGCCCGGCTACAACGTTCGGGTTCGAGTGTTTGCCTACTGAAACCCTTGAATTCGCGATGTAGCGGTAGTGCGTAAGACAATAGGGTAGGAGCGAAGACGCAACGCAACTCCCCCGGTCAACGGCGGACGCGCCC
>JALYWD010000618.1 GCA_030852885.1 Chloroflexota bacterium
CTAGCGACCCTGGATGGGGACGGCTATCGGAATCTTGCGGTCAAGACCGGATTGGTGGGGAGGGGTGTCCCCGAGGGTGTTGGCGCTTCGTACTGCAACAGCAAATCAACTGTCTTCGATCGTCGTACATGGCGCCAGAAGAAGAGGCGTGCATGGACACGCCGAAACTCGATCACGTGAGCACGTCGTTGTCATCCCTGGGTACCCGACGCAGTGGTCTGCAAGCGCTCATGGTCATGCCGGTAATGTGCGCCACACTGGCAGTGACAGACATGCTGCTCGCCCAGTGGCGGCACATGCGCGCTGAATGATCCGGGCGCCTGCGTGGTCGGCACCAGGAACGAAGCCTGTGGCACTGCCGGCAATATGTGCCAGGTATGCGTAGTGCCCGAGACGTGCATCGCCTTTACCTGCGGAAGTATCGAGTAGCCATCATGAGCAAGCCCCTGCCGGGAGCGCGCGCCAGGTGGTCATGACGGCGGGGCAGTGCATACGTGCGCTGCCCCGCCCGGTGTGTTGGGAGTCAGCGCTGGATTGGGCGCGTCACTGCACGCTGGTTGCAGCGGGTGAACTCAGGCTGTGCGTGATCTCATGCGATGATCATGCCACCTGACTCGCGCGCCACCTGTTTCGCAAGCGCCACACTGGAATCCAGTGTCGCTGTACGGCCTGCCTCAAAATTCGAGATAAAGCGCGCCTCGCCCAACCGGGCGCAGACCTTCGCAATCAACTCACCGATCTGGCGCCGTTCTTCGGGGTGTTGTTCATAACCAACTGCCGTAAACAGGGCCATTGCAAAGCCCAGGATCTGGGCAGATTCTGCCCCTGCGGCCCAGGATTGGGCGAGGTGCGCGGCCTCTAACAGGGCAAGGCCAATTCCGACGCGGTCCTGCAGCGCCATACGCGCAGTGAGACTCTGCCACGTCGCATTCCAGGCCCCTGTGAGATCACCCTCTTTCCGGGAGAACTCAGCCAGGTTGCCGTGCAACATGGCAATCATGTAGGTGTCGTTGAGGCTTTCCTGGAGCTGCAGCGCCTCCAGGGTCAAGCGTCGGGCCTCAGCCATCGCGTCGCGCCTGTTTGCGATTACCCCAAGGTTCAGGAGGGCACTGGCGCTCCCATGCAAATATCCGAGCGCTCGCGAGCGGGACAATGCCTCTTGCAGCAGAACCTCTGCTGCGACATCGTCGCTGCTACTGTGGACGACGGCAAGGTTGATGAGTGATGCCACCATCCCCTGCTCATCGCCTACCAACCGTCGAAGCTTCAGTGCCTCGGCATGGGCATCAAGGGCCTGCTCGTCATTGCCCAAGGCTGATGCTGCCCCACCGAGGTTATTGAGCACGTTGGCCATGTTGGCTGGTGCTTCCAGCGTTTGATAAGCTGCAAGCGCACGTTGGTAGTGCGCTATGGCTGCCGCGTAATCGCCCTGCCCCTCCATCACGATGCCGAAGTTGTTGGCAGCCCGGGCCATGAGTGCGCGGTCTCCCAGGTGATGCAGCAGCGGCTCGGCCTGCTCATGCAGCGCAATTGCCCGCGCATAGTCTCCCTGGGCTTCGGCCAGCCCCGCGGCGGCAACCAGCGCGGTCGCGCGCTCCCGGTGCACGTCCGCGTCCGGCAGCGCCAGGGCGAGCTCCAGATGCCTCCGTCCCTCAGCGACACTGCCTTGCAACTCCCAGAAGGGCGCCAGCGCAGCGGTCAGGCGGAGTGCGAGCGCGGCGTCTCCGGCGTCAAGCGCCCAGGACAGCGCTATACGGATATTGGGCAGTTCCCGCTCCAGGTCATCCCGCGCCTGCCGCTGGTTCTCCTGGCTGAACGCCGGCTCGGCTGCTTCAACCAGCGCGCAGAAGAGCGCAGCGTGGGCCCGAGAGGCGGCCGCCAGCTCCCCGGCATCCAGAGCGAGGTCTCGCGCGGCTTCCTGCACGATACGCGACATGACGTAGCTGACTGCCTGTTGGGGCTGGCTGATGACATGCAGCAGATGCCGGTCCACCAGGATTTCCAGCGCCCTGGCCAGATCCTCCGGCGGGGCCAAAGCCATGACCGTGCGCACCTGCTCCTCACGGAACCCGGCAAATGGCGCCGCCCAGCGGAAAACGCGTTGCACAAACGCGGGCAGCGTTTCGTAACTCCAGTACACGGTAGCCTGAAGCGACTGCTGACGATCAGGCAAGTCACGCAGCAGACTGGCGTGCATGCTGAGACCTGCCTCCAGGCGTAACGCCATCTCCGGCAAGGACTCATCCTGCAGGCTGGCAGCCGCCAGTTCCAGCGCCAGGGGCAACCCGGCACACGCGTGGCACACCTGCACGACGAACGGTGCGTTCTCTGCAGTGAGCAGGAAATCGTGCTGGCCCGCCTGGGCACGGTCAACGAAGAGCGCCACGGCAGGAACCCCCGCCAGCCGCGCCAGGTCTTGCCGGTCAGCCGCGCTGGGAAGCGGCAGCGGTTCAACCCGGTACTGACGTTCAGCCCGAAAGCGCAAGGGCGCGCGGCTGGTAACCAGCATCTTCAGGTGCGCACAGGCCGCCAGGAGATCGGCGAGGTCCCTGTCCGGCGAGAATAGATCGAGATTGTCGAGCAGCAAGAGACGTGACTGGCTGCTGAGGGCGGCAATGACCTCATCCCAGGCCTCTTCAGGTCCACAGGGCTTGCCGGTTACCTGGCGGGCGAGCGCCGGAACGACCTCCGAGCCGTGACGTATGGCCGCCAGATCAAGGTAAATGACTGGTGGCAAATCCTCCATCAGGAGATCCGTCACCGCCAGCGCCAGCCGTGACTTGCCAACGCCGCCCGCCCCCGTCAGCGTCACCAGACGGTTGTCTGACTGCCTCAAGAGGGGAGCCAGGGCGTTGAGGTCGGCTTCGCGCCCGATACAGGGTGTCGGGGGGACCGGCGACGGATGCAACCGGCGCACAATGGGTTGACGATGCCGCAGCGCAGGCCGCCGCGCCGTCGTCAGGAACTCGTCCCGGGCAGCGCCGACGAGGGTCAACGCATCCGCCAGGAGCAACGCGGTTTCGGTGCGGGGAAACTGCTTCTCACCCCGCTCCAGGTCGCTGACGGTGCGCGGGCTGAGCCCGGCGCGGTCAGCCAGTTCCTCCTGGGTCAGGAAAGCTTCCTGGCGGTACGCCTTCAGCAATATCCCGAAGCTGGATGGCAATCGCCCACCGCGCACCATAGCTGGCTCCAGCGCTTATGAGCCGCAGATCGCCTCGTCGCACTGCGGCCAGCAGGATGGGGAAAGGATGTGAGCAAGAATCTGGAGTGACTATATCTGAGTGGCCACAGGATTGGTAGCTGTAACAGGTGAAAGATGTGAGTGGAGATGTGGCCAAGACTCATGTTCATGACGCGATTGCTCCGGCAGGATCGTAGGCAGGCTGATGTATGGAGCAGATGTACGGGCAGTGTGCTCACCCTGAGTGGGTGCGCGCTGCCCGAATGCAGGATGAGAAAGGCAGACCATAGTGGACGATGCGCGGTTTGATGCTATGACGAAGGCGACCCTTGTGACGGGCTCTCGCCGCGAAACAGTGTCTGGTCTGGTTCTCGGTGCGCTCGGGTTATCCGGGCTGCTGCTTCCTGACGCGGCCGAAGCTCACGATCCGTCATCGCGATGCAAGAAGATTCCCAACAAGAAGAAGCGACAAAAGTGCGTGAAGGACGGCAAGAAGCATAAGCTATGGCACAAAACCCACGCATGCCGAGGTCAGGGGCAGAATTGCAATCTCAGTAAGTGCTGTAGTGGCCTCAGTTGCAGTGCCAGCTTTATCTGCGTGCGGCGCGCTGAGCCTCAATCTCGTCTGACCTTCCGCTTTCCACTGTCCAGTTCGCAGACAAGCTACTTCCGGTTCAAGGAATTGTACGGATCCAGTTTTGGCAGTTGGTCTGGAACCTACCACAACGGCGTGGACTACCACGTCGCAGCAAATGCTTCCGTCTACGCCGTGGCCGATGGGGTGGTCTACCGGAAGCGATACGACACGGACTATGGCTATTACGTGATGATTCGGCACACGCTCCTGGCAGGCAACGGCGGCGGAACGGTGTACTCGCTCTACGCGCATCTTGCCAATTACGACGGCACGCCTGCCGAGGGCCAACCGGTGCAAAAGGACAGGGTTATCGGCGCGGAAGGCAAATCTGGCACCGGAGCAGGAAACACGTATCACCTGCACTTTGAGTTGCGCAAACCTTCGGGCGTAGACCCCTGGAACACCAATCCGTACCCCACTTCCGGTGCTGGCCCATCACACGACATCAACAACTTCTACGATCCCGATGTGTTCATTCCCGCAAATGCCTGAGCCAGCGACACTCCCGGCTGCGCAGCTTTCCAGCGCTCACAAGCCGGTAATGGCTATGGCAGTTCGACGGCGACACAGGTCCGCCCCGCACGCCATCAATGACGCATGACTGCAATGGAGCCACACTCATGATCGACAGCCAGCGCGGCTCACTGTTTCCCCCCAACCTGCCGGAGGCATCCCGGCGCGGCGTGCTTGCCGCGCTGCTCGCTGGCCTGGCGGCTGCGGGCGATGAGCCACTGGACGCCAGGCGCCGCAAAGCTCGCAGGCATGCCGGGAAAGAGAACGGCCGTCACCGGCCAGCCGACGAGGATGTGAAAGGCGAGAAGAAGAAAAAGAAGAAGAAGGGGAAGAAGGGCAAGAACAAGAAATCGGATAAAACCACGACCAGCACCACCCCGGCGCCCTATACCACCCAACCGCCGACTGGCGGCGCGGGCGGCCTGCTTTCACCTGTTCCCGCCGGAGTCTCCTACCGCGTGCACCATGGGTACAACGACCCCCTGCCTGGGCAGAATTGCGCGATTGGCTCAACGATTGATCATTGCCAGAACCAACAATACGGGCTGGATCTCGACACCGTTTCACGTGACATCGTGGCGCCGGCAGCCGGAACGGTCATGAAGCTCGACGGCGACTGTCTGATCCTCAAACTGGACGAAGGCGGGGTCAACATGAACCTTTGCCACTTTGCGCAGTTCAAAGTCGCAAAGGATCAGCATTTCCCACAGGGGTATTGCCTGGGCACGAAGGGCAGTCACATTCACATTAGCCTGGACGATCGCTATAGCGCTGCAAACGGGGCCAAGCCGCCCGTTCCGTTCACTGGTCGCTATAAGCTCGATGGCAAGGATCTACAGCCCGACGGCAGCCAAAATCAATGGAACGACGAACCGTTTCTCTCGACAAACCCGGGATTTTGCTCGGCGGGTGGCCCTGCATCGCTCCGCATCGAGGCTGCTGTCCGAGGCTTGACGGTTGACCGCACGAACGGCAACGTCCTGGACTTTCGTCCTGTCCATCCCACCATCTCGGCTGAAGTGCAGTTGCAGGGCGCGAGTGGCACGGTCACGTTGCATGTCGATGTCACATACAACGCCAGCGCTGGCGCCTACATCGGCGTTGCCACCCTGCCGAATCAGGTGACGCCTGGCCCCTACGGCATCGCGGTGAAGTTCCGTGACCGCACGCGCACCCTGCGCGCACAAGTACCCGGCTTCGTCACGATTCGCGCCGGGGCAACGACATCCATACCGCGCGTGACGCTGACTCCTGCGGACGCCAACGACGATGATCGTGTTACGACGGCGGACTACGACCTCATCGCCTCCTGCTACACCTTTCCCGGCAACCCCGAGACGTGCTCCGGCGACCGCTTCAAGGCCGCCGATGTCGACGACAGCGGCACGGTGAACGAGTACGATCTCAACTTGTACACCCGCGTCTACACCTAGCCGGCACGATTCCTGATCGATCCGCTCGGACAACGCCGCACAAGCTCCGCCGCCGCAGCTATGGCCCGCCCCCTCGCCCGCAACCTGCACAAACCCTGGGCGAGGGGAACCGGCGCGATCTCACCCTCCAGCCGGCCCTACGCCCAGGGCCATGCCATCCAGGACGTTCCAGGCCCACATGAAGTCGGCCCAGGGAAAGAATTTGTACGCGCCGTTGGCGGGGTCGGAGACGTAGACGCCGGCGTCATCGAAGCCGCGCGCCACCACCACGTGCATCCCGGGCACCAGGAGGTAGCGCGTGTCGTACATGTACTCATTGAAACTGACGTCGCCGAAGAGCCCCAGCCAGACCAGCACAGGCATGCCGTCTGAGAGGAGTGCCTTGAGCCGCGTGGTGTCCCCCGCGCCGTAGAAGGGCTGCGTCCAGTACCCGAACGAGGCCAGTGGCCCGACGAGCGGGGCAGCGTACACCCCGTAGTCGTCGGTGCCGCCCCACGTGCCGTTGATATTGCCCCGGTAGCCCCAGTGCGGGTTGGGCGAGAGGGGGACGATCTCGTCAAAGGTCCACTCCGAACGCCAATCGCCAAAGTGCGCCATGGCGATCACGGCCGAGGCGTATTCGCAACTGAGTGGCCGCTGCTGGACGTAGGTCGGGACCGGGAGGTAGGCATAGCCCGGCCCCACGTCGTGCGCGGCGCGGGTCGTCATCACCTGGCTGGCCGCCAACGGGGCTGCCAGGGCGGCCGCGCCCAGGCGCAGGACCTGGCGGCGCGGCACGGTGCGCGCGAGGTGGCGCGGCGCAATGCGCTTGATCATCGTGATGTCTCCTTGGGCACGGAAGCAGAGGGAAGCTCCGCCGCCGCATGTCGCGGCGGGCTGGTGCTACGCCAGGATCTGGACCGCCATGCCCATGGGGGCCCACTCGTACATCCACTCCGCGGCATCCAGCGGCAGGTTGACGCAGCCGTGGCTCATGGGGACGCCGAAGTTGCTGTGCCAGTAGGTGCCGTGCAGTGCATCACCCAGATCGTCAAAGTACATGACGTTCGGCACGTCCTCCACGCGGTAGTGCTCGCCCGCGATGACGCCTTCCATGGTTTCGACCGGGAACTTGTTGTTGACCCAGAAGAGCCCGACTGGCGTGGGGGTCCGTTCCATGCCGGTGCTGACGTAGGTGCTGCGCACCACCTTGCCGTTTTCGTAGGCCCACAGCGCCTGCTGGCTCAGGGAGACCACTACCGCCCGGCCGTCCGTGGGCGCAGGCGGAGCCCACTCCCAGGCGGGGACCGGCCACGGTTCGCTGACTTCCTCCGGGACGGCGTGCAACGCCAGAGAGCGCACCTGCTCCGGCGCCGGTGCAGCGCCCGCCAGGGCCGGCCGCAGACCCAGCGCCGCCACCCCAATACCGGTCATCCCCAACAACGTCCGACGTGTGACGCGAGGCAACGTGCGCATGGTCTTCCCTCAATTTCCCCAGGGCGCGACGCGCCCATCCTTCATCACCCCGGCGCCCAACACGCACGGGAGAGAACCTGCCCGTGGCACAGCGGCCACCGGCGCACAGATGGGAAATGGCGGCTAAATACGGAAGACCTGGAGGAATGCCCGGTGATTCCCCGGGATGGGAAGAGGGTCCAGCCGCAGCCCGCGCGCGGATTCGGGCAGATGCGCGGTGAGCGCCGTCGCTGGCGCCGGGAGATCGAGCGTGGCCGCGGAGCCACGGCGTTCGGAGAGCGCAATCAGGCGCTTGCTTGCGGCGCAATCGCGCAAGGGCGACTGCTCGTTATCCGCCGCGGAAACCGCCACCGTGCCGTCACTGACCGTGGAGGCCGCAACCGGCACAACGACGCCATGACAGAGCGACATCAGGACGACGAGGACACCCAGGAGGACCCTCTCGTGCCAGGCGCATGAGAGCCATGGGGTTCCGCGTGAACTTGCCGGTGTTCGCTGCATCATGGTGCTGGACATGGGTACCGTGAGGTCGCGGGCAGATTGCCCCGGAGCGGCCAGAGTGCGCGCTTCCCACGCGCCAGCAGCGGTGCCCGCTGCCTTGCCCCATTCTCATGGATTCGCGCCGAGGAATCCAGTCTTTGTGCCGGTCAGGCACGAATGGCCCACCCGGACATACCCGGCCGGGCCGCTCCTGGCCGGTGATCCGCCCTTGGCAGGGCTCGCCATGTGCATGAACTGAATTGACACGCAGTCACAGACTGTTATCCTGACCCGGCTCTTGGCGCAATGTTCTTGGCGTGACTTCCGGAATGCAACAGAAACACGCATCGGAAGTCTGGAAGCAAGGAGAGGCCACAGTGAACGCGGAAGATCAAAGCAGCGATTTCGCACACGGCCCGTCCGGGAGGTCGATCACGCGGCGCGGCATGCTGAAGTTCAGCGGGGCGCTGGCGGCCGCCTATGCGGCAGGCCCCGCTCGCACGGCGCGCGGAGCCCAGGATGCTGTTACTCCTGCGGCAGATACCATGGATTCTGCCGCGTGGAGTCAGTACAAGGACGCGGGGATCCATCTCAATTTCCTGTCCGAGGACACGCCGCCGACCGCCGCCATGATCAACCATGTCGGGGTGTTCGAAGAGCTGACCGGCATCAAGGTCAACATTACGCAAACCAACCTGGCCGATGTCGTCACCAAGGTGCTGCTCGATTTCACTAGCCAGGCGGGCGACATCCACGTCGTGTACGCGGATCCCATGCAGATCCTGGCCCCGCTCTACGGGAACTTCAGCGATCTCCGCACGTTCATCGATGACCCCACACTGCCACCACTGCCAGTCGGCGTGGAGGACTTCGACAGGATGAACCTGATCGGCTCGGGCTACATGATCGACCAGGAAAAGCTCCTGGCCATCCCGTATGACGCGCCAACGATGGTCCTGATGTATCGCTCGGACATCTTCGAGAATCCAGCCTACAAGGATCTGTTTCAAACGGAGAAGGGGTACGACTGGACCCCAGGCCCGAATATCACCTGGGAGCAGTACCGCGAGGTCGCGGAGTGGATCAACACCAAGGTCGCGGACGGCACGATTGCGGAACAGGTTGCCGGCACGGGCCATCAGGCCAAGCAGTATGACTCCTTGATGTGCGATTTCAGCAATGTGCTGCTGGCCATGGGGGGCGATTACTTTTCGAATCCTGACTATGCGACATGGGGCACGGCGGATCCGGGCGGTGCGGCGCTCGAGTCACCTGAGGCCCTGCAAGCGGCCACGCTCTACAAGAGCATTCTTGATCAGGCGGCCCCGGGCAGCTTGAGCTGGGACTGGAACGGCCTGGCGGAAGCCTTCTCGGCAGGCGCCGTCGCGATGGCGCCCGAGTGGCACGAATTCGCCTCCGTCTTTGAGGATGAAACGCTTTCAACAGTTGTGGGCAAGGTCAAGTGGGCGCTCTTGCCGAAGGGTCCCGCAGGCAGCAAGAACCTGTGGGGCGGCACCGGGCTGGCCGTCAACACCTACTCCACGCCGGATTACCAGCGCGCAGCCTGGATGTTCATTACCTGGGCTACCAGTCCCGAAGTGCAGAAGATCCTGCTCCGCGAAGGTTCGACGCCCACCCGAATCTCCGTCTTCGGGGACCCCGAGGTGCAACAGTGGATCGAAGAGGGGACTGATCCGCTGGTTAACATGCTTCCGCTTGTGCTGGAGGCATGGCAACCGGAGAACATCGGGCTCGCCCAGGGCAAGCTCACCACCTGGATCCAAGTCGATGAGGCCATCTTCTCTCACCTCTCCAGGATGCTCACGGGAAGCGTAACGCCCGAACAGGCGATGGCCGAGGCCACGGCGGAGATCAACGCCATCAACAAGTGGACTCCTGCGGAGGGGTAATCCTTGGTCGCCACGGAAAACACTGTTCCGTGGCGGCCATTCTGTTCACCTGTGTCAGGCAACGGCGAGTTGGAGCGGGGTCACGTGCAAGCGTTAGGATCGCCTGGTGCGCCATCGGCGCGAGCTACAACGGCCAGGTCCAGGTTGGCGAATATTCCAGGCTTCAGGCGCCTATCACCTGAGGGTTGGATGATTCTGCCCACCATGATTGTCCTGCTCGTGGTGAGCATCTACCCATTCATCTACATGATCTACATGAGCACCATGGAGTACTCGCCTCTGCCGCAGGTGCCCACCACGTTTGTCGGCCTGCAGAACTGGGTGGAGCTCCTGCAAGACCGCGCCATCTGGAACTCATGGCTGACAACGCTCTGGTATTTCGGTGGGGCATTATCGCTGGAGTTGGTCCTGGGCGTGCTCATCGCCCTGTTGATCGAACGCACGCCATTTTTTCGCGATGCCCTAGCCACGATCCTGTTGAGCCCGATGTTCGTGGCGCCCGTGCTGGTGGGCCTGCTCTGGCGCTTTCTCCTTCACGATAGCTACGGCATCTACACGTATTTCCTGCGAGAGGTCGGCATTCTGGGCAACACGAGCATCCTCGGTACTCCCAGCACCGCCTTGCCCGCGGTGATCCTGATGGATGCGTGGGAATGGACGCCGCTCGTCGTCATCGTCGTGCTGTCAGGTCTGCGCGCGTTGCCGCAGGATATTCTCGAAGCCGCCTTTGTCGATGGCGCGTCCTACTGGCAACAGGTGCGGTACGTCACCCTCCCCCTGCTGCGACCGGTTATCCTGGCAGCGGCGCTTATTCGCAGCATGGATTTGCTCCGATACATTGACCACCTCATGGTCACCACCGCCGGTGGCCCCGCTGACGCAACCAAGGTTGTGGGTATCCGGATCTATGAGGAGGCGTTTCGCTTCTTCCGGCTGGGGTACGCCTCAGCGCTGGGTCTGGTGATGGTCCTTGTCACCATCGCGCTGGGCCGATTCTTCATCAATGCCCTGGGCGGTGAACAAGGCGTGGAGGACGCATGATTACGGGCCCGCTCACCTGGAGGAATCCCCGACGGCTGCTCACCACCGCCGTCATCCTGTTCCTCGACCTGATTGTGCTGCTCTGGTTCGCGTTCCCGATTCTCTGGATGTTCCTCTCGGCCCTCAAGACCCAGGCCGGCATGTTTACCATGCCGCCGCAGTGGATCTTCACGCCCACCCTTGCCAACTACGAGAGTATGTTTGAACGTGGCGCTCTGCTCTATTTCCGGAACAGTCTGCTCACATCGCTTGGCACCGTCGCCGTGGCCACGACGCTCGGCACGCTAGCCGGTTACGGGTTGGCGCGCGGCCGGTTCAGGTACAAGAAGAACACGGCGTGGTGGATCATCACGACGCGGATGGCGCCAATTCCGGCTGTGCTGGTGCCCCTCTACGCGATCTTCCGCAGTCTGGGAGTCATCAACTCGCTCCCGGGACTGGTCTTTGCCTTCACCACCTTCTCCCTGCCGCTCGCGGTCTGGCTGATGATGGGGTTCTTTCGGGAGGTGCCAAGAGACCTGGAGGAAGCCGTCTGGGTGGATGGCGGCACGACTTTCCGCGGCTTCTGGGATGTCGCTCTGCCCCTGGTCAAGCCGGGCCTGATCGCCACGGCCACGCTGTCATTCATCTTCTCGTGGAATGACTACCTCTTCGCCACCGTCCTGACATCCGGAGCTACCCAGACGTTGCCTGTGGTCACGGCCTCGCTCCAGACGATGCAAGGAGTCGTGTGGGGGCAAGTCATGAGCATGGGCACCTTGATCTTTGTCCCCATCTTGTTGCTCGGCATCGCGATCCGGAAGTACCTGGTGCGAGGACTCTCCCTGGGCGCAGTCAAGTAGGCCGCACGTCCCTGAAGACCCTACCAGGCGCTATCCGAGCCCCAGCGTCTCCGTGAGTGGGGCCGGGCGCTCCGGCGCGGTCTGGATGGTGATGTGCGCGCCCGTCTCGGAAGCGGCTCCCACCGCGTGCATGATCTCCAGGACATGCAGGGCCAGGTCTCCGCTGGCGCGGTGCGGCGCGCCGCTGCGCAGGCTGGCGCAGAGATCGGCCAGGCCCAGTCCACGGCTGTTGGTGTCCCACGGCAGCGAGATGGGCAACTCCTCCCACGCCTCGTCGCCCGCGCGGCGCAGGCGCACCGGACCGCCGAAAGTGTTCGGGTCCGGCACGCTCAGGGTGCCCTCGGAGCCGTAGACCTCGAGGCGCGGCGCCTCCGAGGCCCAGACATCGAAGCTGGTCACCAGCGTGGCGATCGGCCCGGCGGCAAAATCGAGCACGGCGGCGAGGTGCGTCGGGGTCTCAACCGGGATACGCTCGCCCTCCCGCCCGGGGCTGCCCAGTACCCGTTCCGCGAATGAGGCGCGCGCTGAGCCGGTGACGCGGCGCACCGGCCCGAGCAGCGAGACCAGCGCGGTGAGGTAGTAGGGGGCCATGTCCAGCAGCGGCCCGCCACCATAGATGTAGAGAAACTCCGGGTTGGGGTGCCACGTCTCCGGCCCGTGGCTCTGGAAGAAGGCGGTGGCGGCCACCGGCTCGCCGATGAGGCCGTCGTCGATGGCGCGGCGGCAAGTCTGCAACCCCGCGCCGAGGAACGTATCCGGCGCGACGCCCAGCCGCACGCCCTGCGCCGCCGCCATCGCCACCAGGCGCTGCCCATCGGCCAGGTCCACCGCCAGCGGCTTCTCACTGTAGACGCTCTTGCCGGCCGCCATCACCTGCTCGTCCACGGCGGCGTGGGCCAGGGGCACGGTCAGGTTGAGGGCCACCTCGATTGCCGGATCGGCCAGCAGGTCCGCGACCGGCATGGCGGTCAGGCCGAAGGCTTCGGCCCGCTGCCGGGCGCGCTCCGGCATGAGATCGGAGACCGCCACGATCTGGAAGGGTTCGAAGCGGGCGTCATTCTTCAGGTAAATCTCGCTGATGTTCCCGCAGCCGATCAGGCCGACCATCACCGGGGCGTCGCTCATGCTGGGCCTCGCTTCCTGGCGTCAGATAGCAGGTTGTTCGCGGCATTGTCCCATCCCGGGAGTATGCGAAGATGCCGTCCGAAGAAAACCCTCACCCCGAACCCCTCTCCCTGAGTACTTGCGCAGGGCGAGGGGAGGACGAGACGGCGCGCGGCGGCGCTGGTTTCACCACGAGGTACAGGTGATGGGTAGGCACGACGCCTCGCCGCACAGAAAGCCCCTGTGCACTGGGCGAGGGGGTTGGGGTGAGGGACCCTCTCCGATGTCCACAACCGATCTGCCGATCAATCTCCAAGAGTACGAGCAGGCCGCGCGCGCGCTGCTCTCGCCGATGGTGCACGGCTACATCACCGGCGGTTCCGAGGATGAGATCACGCTGCGCGCCAACCGCGAAGCATTCGATCAGTGGCGCTTCCTGCCGCGCATGCTGAGCGGCCTGCCGGCGGCCTCGACGGCTACGACCGTGCTCGGCCAGGACGTCGCCATGCCGATCCTGATCTCGCCCTCCGGTCTGCACCGCCTGGCGCACGACGACGGCGAGCTGGCGACCGCCCGCGCGGCGAAGGCGGCGGGCACCATCTACACGATGAGCACCGCCGCCACCGTGGTGATGGAGGAGGTCTCGCAGCAGGCGGGGCCGTGGTGGTTCCAGCTCTACATCCTGACCGACCGCGGCCTGACGCGCAGCCTGGTGGAGCGCGCGAAGGCAAACGGCGCGTCTGCCCTGGTGGTGACGGTGGATGTGCCGGTGCTGGGCCGCCGCGAGGCCGACGAGCGCAACCGCTTCGAGCTGCCACCGGGCATGACCGTGGCCAACCTGCGCTCGCCCGACCACGCGCACATGCCGGCTGGCGCCGCTGGCTCGGGCCTGACCTCCTTCGTCGGCGCGGCCTGGGACCCGCGAATCACCTGGGACGATCTGGACTGGCTGGCCGATATCTCCGGCCTGCCGGTGATCCCGAAGGGGATCCTGCACCCCCAGGACGCCGTACTCGCCTTTGAGCACGGGGCAGCGGCGGTGCTGGTTTCCAACCACGGCGGGAGGCAGCTTGACGGCGCAGTCGCATCGCTCGATGCGCTGCCCGCCGTGGTGGACGCGGTCGGGGACCGGGGCGAGGTGCTCATCGACGGCGGCTTCCGGCGCGGCACCGACGTCCTGAAGGCGCTGGCCCTCGGCGCGCGCGCCGCCCTCATCGCGCGGCCCATCTACTGGGGCCTCTCCGTGGCGGGCTCCGCCGGTGTCCAGCACGTCCTGGAACTGCTCAAGGCCGAACTGGCGCTGGACCTGCTGCTGTGCGGCCTTGCCAGCCCGGCGGAGGTCACGCGAGAGCTGCTCGTGCCGGTGGGGCCGCTGGCGAGGGGGTAGCGGCCGGTTTTTGCCGGAGGCCGACTCTACCGTTGTGTTGTTGCCTCCATTCCGTGGGTAGAGTCACAAGGTGCAAGGTGACCGAACGACAAAATCCTTCGTTCGCGGGCTCAGGGTGACCACGCGCGACGGGCACGGAATGACCCGCGTGACGCCCGGCTCATGCAGTGGCTACGCGAAGAGATCGGCGACCGTGATGCGAAACTCCGGTAGCACCTCGCCGACATCCAGCGTGTCTGCAGTGGCCAGCACCCGTGGCGCCTGTCCCAGCACCGTCACGGTCTCCGCCCGTGGGTCCGCCACCCAGATCAGCGGCACCCCTGCCTCCTGATACAGTGCCAGCTTCGCCTGTATGTCGCGATCCCGGTCGGAGGGCGAGAGCACTTCCACCACCAGATCGGGCGCAAGGCGCGCAAAATGCCACCGCGCCTCGCCCTGTGGCTCGCGCCCGGCACGCACGAACGCCACGTCCGGCGCGAGGACCGTCTCCCGGTCCGGGAAGAGCACGAACCCGGCCTCGGCGCTCAGGACAGTGCCCAACTGGCACGGCAGCACGTGCATGCCCAGCCGAATGGTGATCGTTACACTGACCCTCGACGGCTCAAACGACGCTGGCGTCATCGGGACGATCACTCCATCAATGAGCTCGACGCGCTCGTCGCCGCAGGTGGCC
>JALYWD010000650.1 GCA_030852885.1 Chloroflexota bacterium
GCTGTGAACCTGAACACGGTGCAGGAGCTGCGCGGCGCCAGGGCCGTTGAGCAGCCGGACTTTACCTGGCGAGAAGGGGATAGCTGGCTGGCAGGCGGCACCTGGCTCTACTCGGAGCCGCAGGTGGGCGTGCGGCGGCTGTTTGACCTGCGGGATTTTGGCTGGGAGCCGCTCGAAGTCTCCGCCGCTGGCCTGCGTATCGCCGCCACCTGCCGCATCGCGGAGCTCTACGCGCTGGAAGCACCGGCGGATTGGCTCGCGGCCCCGATGATCGGCGAGTGCTGCCGCGCCTTCCTGGCATCCTTCAAGATCTGGAACGAGGCGACAGTCGGCGGCAATATCTGCATGTCGCTGCCGGCTAGCCCCATGGCCTCCCTGGCGGCCTCACTGGAGGCGGTCTACACCCTGCGCGCGCAGGATGGCAGCGAGCGGCAGATGCCGGCTGTGGATTTCACGCTGGGCCCACACATGGTCGCCCTGCAACCCGGCGAACTGCTGCGCGCCATTGATATCCCGGAGGATGTCATGCGCCGCCGCGCCGCTTTCCGCCGGTCCACGCTGACGCACATGGGGCGCTCGACCGCGCTCCTCATCGGCACCTCGCATGCGCCGGATCAGCCCTTCGTGCTGACCATCAGTGCGTCCACGCCGCGTCCGGTACAACTGAGCTTCCCGCACGTCCCGACCGCCACAGAATTGCGGGCGGCGATCAACGAAGCGATCCCGGATGGCGCCTGGTTCGATGACGTGCACGGCACGCCCGCGTACCGCCAGCACATGTCCCTGCATTACGCCGAGCAGATTCGCGCGGAACTGGCCGGAGGCGCCGCATGACCTTCCATGTCAACGGACGAACCTATTCTGAAGAGCCCTTCGCCGGGCAGTGTCTGCGCACATTCCTGCGTGACCTTGGCTGCTTCGGCGTCAAGAAGGGGTGTGACCAGGGAGACTGCGGCGCCTGCACGGTCTGGGTCGATGGCACGCCGGTACACAGTTGCCTGATGCCGGCGCTACGCGCGGAAGAAAAGCAGGTCACGACGATCGAGGGCCTGGCCACCGGTGAGATCCTGCACCCCATGCAGCAGAAGTTCCTGCAGGCGCAGGGGTTCCAGTGCGGCTTCTGCACGGCCGGCATGATCATGACCACCGCCACGCTCTCTGAAGATGACATCCAGAACGACCTGGCGCGGCACCTGAAAGGGAACCTCTGCCGCTGCACGGGGTATCACGCCATCGAGGACGCCATTCACGGCGTCGCCACAGTCGAGCAGGACGCGCCTGGCTGCTCAGCCGGGACGGGCGTGGGCGCCCCGGCTGGCCCGCTGGTGGTGACGGGTCAGGCCCGCTACACCATGGACACGGCCATGGAAGGGATGCTCCACCTGAAGGTGGTGCGTTCGCCGTACGCGCACGCGAAGGTGCTGTCCATCGACACCAGCAAGGCGAAGGCCGTGCCGGGTGTGCGGGGGGTGTACACCTGGGAGGACGTGCCGCGCCGCCTGTACACCACCTCCATCCACGAGGATTTCCGGGTCGATCCCAACGACACCTACATGCTGGACAACGTCGCCCGCTTCGTGGGGCAGCGCATGGTGGCCGTGGTTGCGGACACCGATGCGGCCGCCGAAGAGGGGTGCCGCCAGGTGGTCATCGAGTGGGAAGAGCTTCCGGCCGTCTTCGATCCCGAGGAGGCGATGCAGGCCGGCGCGCCGGCCGTGCACAGCAAGGGTGTGGACGCATTCATCCGGCAAGCAGAGCGCAATATCCTCATCGATGTCCACGGCACGATTGGTGATGTCGATGCGGCGTTTACCGCAGCCGATGTGATTCACGAAGGCACGTACTCCACCCACCGTGGCCAGCACGCACACCTGGAGACGCACGGGTCGATTGCGTGGGTCGATGAGCACGGGCGGCTCAATATCCGCACCAGCTCGCAATCGCCGTTCATCTGCCGGGACAAGATTGCCTACCTCTTTGGGCTGGGCCTGTCTGATGTGCGTGTCTTCTGCGAGCGCATGGGCGGCGGCTTCGGCGGCAAGCAGGAAGTGCTGACCGAGGACCTCGTCGCGCTGGCGGCCATGGATACCGGGCGTCCCGTGCAGTGGGAGTTCACCCGCGAGGAGCAGTTCATCGGCAGCACCTACCGGCACCCGATGAAGGTCTCGGTCAAGCTGGGCGCCACGCAGGAGGGCGTGCTGACAGCGATGCAGTTGCGCATCGTCTCCAACACCGGAGCCTATGGCAACCACGGCGGTGAAACGCTCTACCACGCCTGCAGCGAGTGCATTGGCCTCTACCGCTGCGAGAACAAGAAGATCGACGCCTACGCGGTTTACACGAACACGGTGCCATCGGGCGCCATCCGCGGCTACGGGCTGACACAGACGATCTACGCTGTCGAGAGCGCGCTGGATGAACTGGCCCGCGCGCTGGAAATGGATCCCTTCGAGCTACGCCAGAAGAACGTGGTGCGGCCCGGAGATCCGATGCTCTCGCTCAGCGAGGAGATCAGCGACGTCGAGATCGGCAGCTACGGCCTCGATGAGTGCGTCGATCTCGTGCGGAATGCGCTGGCGCGCGGCAACGGCGTGAACCCGCCAGACGGCGAGGACTGGCTGGTGGGCTCAGGTATCGCGTACGCCATGCACGATGCCGCCCCGCCGACGGAGCACCGCTCCAACGCGACGATCGAGCTGCTGGAAGATGGCACGTACGAGCTGGTCTCCGGCACCGCCGAGTTCGGCAACGGCACCACCACCCAGCACATCCAGATTGCCGCCACCACGCTCGGCGCGACGGCCAGCCGCTTCCACATCATCCAGTCCGATACCGACCGCACCGGCTACGACACCGGGGCGTTTGCCAGCACCGGCACTTTCGTTGCTGGCAAGGCGGTGGCGCTGGCAGCCGAGGCGCTGCGGGACCGCATCCTTGCCTTCGCGGCGCAGGTGATGGATGTGGAGCCGGGCATGTGCCGCATGGATAACGACGGCGTGATCTGCGGCGAGGGGCGCATGTCGCTCGCTGATCTGTGGCGGGCGTCCCGTGCGCGCGGCGTCCAGCTCGGGCTCTCCCGCAAGGCGTACGGCTCGCCGCGCAGCGTGGCTTTCAACGTCCAGGGCATCCGCCTGGCGGTGCATCGCGTCAGCGGCGAAATTCTGATCCTGCAGAGCGTGCACGCGGCGGATGCCGGCACGGTCATCAACCCCATGCAGTTGCGTGGACAGGTGGAAGGCGCGGTGGCGCAGGGGATCGGCTGGGCGCTCTACGAGCGCATCGTGCTCGATGACACCGGTAAGATCGTCAATCCCCGATTCCGCGACTACCGCATTCCCGCCTACGCCGATATTCCGCGCACGGAGATCTACTTCGCGGACACCCACGACACGATCGGGCCGCTGGGCGCCAAAGGGATGGGCGAGTGCCCGATCAACCCGGTCGCGCCAGCGCTGGCCAATGCCCTTGCGGACGCCACCGGCATCCGTTTCCGTGACATGCCGTTCCGACCCGATCTAATCTACAAGCCGATCTACGAGAAGTTCGGCTCAGGCGTCGCCTGATGCCGTAGGCAAGGAGTTCCAGCCCGAGATGGGGAGCAGTACATCGACCGCCGCGGGGTACATCAACCTTGGCGCCGTGGCGTATCGAGAGGGCCGTCTTGATGAGGCCCGTGCGCTCTTCGTCCGGGCGCTCCTGACCGATCATGAAAATGAACGCGCCTGGCTCTGGCTGGCCACGGTTGCCACCGATCCGGACGAGCAGCGCTACTGCCTGAACCGGGCTTTGGAGATCAACCCGGAGAGTAGCGGCCTGCGCCGGCGCGTCCTGCTGCCACCCGGCCCGGCGATCGTGCCGCCGGAACTGATCGAGCTCGATCACCCGCCGCTGCCCCCTGACCTGGCAGACGTCCGCACGCCGGCCCTGCCAATGTTGCCGCGCACAGCGCGGGAGCGGCGCCAGCGCGCACAGGCCAGCCGCGCTGCCTCTGGCGCTGGCGATGGCACGGACGCGGATATTCCGCTGCCAGCGCCAGCACCGCCACCTTTGAGCCGCGGCTACTGGCTGCTTCCCCTGCTGGCGCTGGTGTTGCTGGTTGCGGCCGGGTGGCTTACCTACCGAAACATTGGGGCTCCCGCGCCAGATGACTACGTCATCGCCTACGCCGGGCCATTGACCGGTGAGGATGGCGCCGTTGGCAAGGAGCAGCTCCAGGCCGTGCAACTCGCGGTGGCCGAGCAGAATGCGCGCGGCGGTATCGGCGGCCACAAGATTCGCGTCGAGAGCTTTGATGACGGGAATGACCCTGCCCTCGCGAGTCAGGTCGCGGAGATGCTGGCGGCGGATGACCAGATTCTGCTGGTGATCGGGCATGATCAGAGCGAAGCTACCGCCGCCGCCGCGCCGGTCTACGAGCAGACGGGGCTGACCGTCATCTCGCCGTCATCGACCGCCGATTCCCTGGGCGGGGGTGACCCGTGGGTCTTCCGCGCCATCTTCACCAACCGGACCGAGGGCGCGTTTTCCGCTGAGTACGCCCGCCATGCCCTGGAGGCGACGACGGCAAGCATCGTATCGGCTCCAGGCAACTACGAAGCCTCGCTCGCGAACGCCTTCGCGGATCAATTCAGCACGAGCGGAGAGATCCGCCAGCGGTGGAAGATCGACCCTGCCGACCGCGACGCGTCAATAGATGCCATCGTGAGCGGGCTGCGGGATGATCCAGAGCCGGGAGTGCTCTTCCTGGCCCTGAATCCATCCGACGCGCACGCCCTGCTGCTGGCGCTGGGACGTGCTGACTTACACCCAACGATGCTGGGGAGTGAGGCCTTGGGGTTTGATGAGTTCGCCGGCAGGTTCGCGGCTGAGCCGGAAGAGCAGGAGCTACCAGGCTTCTTCACTGATGGGCTCTACGCGGTGTCACCATTGCTCTACGACAGCCTGGGCGGCGATGCGCTGGAGTTTGCCCAGCGCTATGGCGCGGCTTTTGGCGTCACGCCAGATTGGCTGGGAGCCAAGGCGTACGATGCCACGGCGCTCGGGCTGTACGCCCTTGAGACGCTCGACGGCGCGAACCCCGCGCACACCCCCGTGGGCGACCTGCGCCAACAGGTGCAGCACGCCCTGGCTGGAATGATCGGCGGGGACGAGAGTGTGCCCGGGCTCGAGGGCCCGCTGAGTTTCAACCAGGATCGCAGTGTGAAAGAGTCACTGTCGATCGGCGTTTTCGACCTCGGCTCGCTGCAAAGCGCGCCGTTGCAGTACCGCCCGACGAGTCCTGGCGCCGTGAGCGATCTCGATGCGGAACTGGCATCGGGCCATGTCTTCGAACTGAATGGCGAGTACTTCCGCCAGTACCGGGTGGTCTACGTTGGCGTCGGTATCAACGGCGTATCGGAAATCAACGCCCAGAACCAGACGTTCGACGCGGACTTCTTCCTGTGGTTCCGTTACCAGGGAGATGAGGACGCCGAAGACGTCTTCTTCATCAACGCTGAAGAACCGGATACCCCGTTGCCAGATCCCATTGAGCGCTCCGAGGTGGACGATGAGCATTTCGCGATGTACCGCATCGATTCCACCTTCAGCCAGCCCATGGATTTCCGCAACTATCCCTGGGACAGGCATAGCCTGAACATCGGTCTGCAGAACGTGAGTCTCTCTGAGGAGGACGTGGTCTACGTGCCGGACCAATCCAACCTGCGCCAGTCCCAGGCGGATCGCCTCAGCAGTGGGGTGGATATCACGCGGCCCTTCAACCAGGTTCCGAGCTGGATTGCCACTCGGGTGCGCTTCACGCAGGACACCGCCACCACCCGCGGCACGGTGCCCGACCCCCACTCGGGCGCGCCGGAGCTGCGCTCTGCCTCCACCTACAACGTGCAGATGGGGTATCAGCGTGACGTGCGCTCCTTCCTGATCAAGAACCTGCTGCCGCTCGCGCTGCTGGCGCTGGTGACGTATATCTCGCTTTTCTTCTCTCCGGAGAGTGCGGGCACGCGGATCGGCTTCTCCATCACGTCCATCCTCACTACCTCGGTGCTGCTGCAATCGATCTCCAGCAACCTGCCGGATGTCGGATACACCGTGGCCATCGAGTGGGGGTTCTACATCTATATCGGGCTGTCTGCCCTGCTGGTCCTGGTCAACATCACCATCGAGCGCTGGTACAAGGCGCGCCGGTACGCGGCGGTGGCGCAGCTCGACCGGCTCGCACGAGTCGTGTACCCCGTGGTCATCCTGGTCGTGGTCACGGCCTACGCGGTGAGGTTTGGATAGCGCCCGCGAGGCGTTGCGTAGCCGCTGTGCGACTTTCCCTGGCAACTCGCGTTAGCCGGTGATCGTGGCCTCGGTGCACGCCTCTGGTGGAGCATCCCCCGCGAACCGCTGCTGGGTCCAGGCCATCAACGGGTCTTCCAGCGGAGATCCGGGCGCGACGATGCCGCGGTGATCCTGACCAGGGAGCCGCCAGTACTCCAGTGTTGCGCCAGCTTGGCAGCGAGCGGCGACCCAGGCGTCGGTGGCGGACGGGAAGACGACGTCATCGTCCAGACCTTGCGCGATCAGCACGGGAACAGCGAATGGTCCCTGTGGGGTGTTCTCTGCCAACCTGGCCGCCAGTGCGTCATCCAAAGGCATTGCCAGGAGGGATTCCCCGCCCAACCCCTCGATGCGTGAAGTCATCGCCGGGGCGTCCTGTGCATGGAGGGGACAGCGCATTGCCAGGTCCCGGCCGGTCTCGCGGGCCGTCGGGCGGACGGCGGCATCGTAGGAAACCTCCGGGTAGTAGGCGCTGTAGGCGTTCACGAGGAACGCGCCAATGCCGGAGGCGGCGGCGTCTCCGCCGTGCATCTCCAGTAGCCCGCGCAGATCGGCGGCCGGGGCAATCGCCACCGTCCCGGCGAGGGTGATATCCGGTGCGTAGATTGGCGCGAGCATGGTCGTCCAGAGCGCCGCGTGGCCCCCTTGTGAGTGGCCCCAGAGGATGGTGCGCGGGTCCAGCGCGAGACCGGGCAACTGGCGTGCGGCGCGGACCGCGTCCAGGGTTGAGCGGGCTTCGCCTTCCCCGATCAGGAAGGGGTGGATGCCGTTGGCGTCCGGCTGATAGTCCGGCGCGACGACAACCCACTGCGCTGCCACCGCCTGTGGTACCGCTGGGATGGCTGCAAAGGGGACGGTGGTGAGCGAGGGCAGGCAGCGCTGCACCAGGCCGACGGTGCCGTGATCCCAGGCGATGACGGGCATCGGTGCGGCAGGTAACGCTGAGGGCGCGAGCACGGTGGCGACCGCCATCGTGGGCGAGCCATCCGGCATGGTGGTGACGTACTGCATCCGCCACGCCTGGGACCCTGCCGGCAGCACGCGGTCCACCAGCGGCTCGCTGCGCAGGAGCGTGCCGGGTGCGGCGGTGATCTGCGCGGGCGGATCGTAGAAGACGTCGATGGGCAGCAGCGCTTGAACCGCAAGCTCCGGCGTGCTCGCCTCTTGCCCGGCGACCGCAGACGATGCGACGCCGGTGAACGGCGTACTCATGAGCAGCCCCAGCGCGAGCCAGGGCAAGACGGCCCGCATGATGCCCTCCTCACGAGTTGCACCTGGAGATCAGCCGCGCGTTTTCGCCGCACGCTCATCCTCGAAGTCCAGCAGATCCAGGCTGCCGGGGGAACTGCCGGCGCGTGTCAGGAGCAACGCGGCCTCACTGCGATGCTGCTGGGCGTGGTTGGCCTGGTGCAGCAGTGCCTGCCAGACGGGGTAGCGCCAGGTCTCTCCCGAGGAGTTCTGGTAGATGATCACGCGGTCCAGGTCCTCTGCCGTGAGCGTGTCCAGGAAGTTGTGCGTGACCGCATCCACTGAGCGCCAGCGCGCAGTCAGCGTGGCGACATAAGGGAACTCGCCGGGCTGCCAGAGGCTCGTTGGCGAGGAGCCCCGGCACCGCTCCAGCCAGATCCACTGCGCCCAGACGGTGTGGACGAGCACATCGCGGATGGCATCGTGGCCATCCTGCCCGGCCACGAACTGCTGGAGGCGCAGCCGCCCTGCAGCTTCCAGCACGCGTTGCATGGCCCAGGTGTTGTAGTCGTAGAGAACGTGCAGTGCCTGCAGCATTGGACCCCGATGTCCCGCCTCATGCGTCGAGTGTTCGGATGGACATACTACCGCGCCAGCGGTTCACAGTATTGACCGCGTCCCCGCGCCCCGCGCCCAGCTCGTCTCGCTCCCAGCGCACACCCACTCGTGTCATCTCGAGCGCAGTCGAGAGATCTCGGGCTCCGCTACCGCAGGGAAACGATGCCTGCACGTGGGCGTCCCGATAGGAGGGTAACAGGCTGGGCCGCAGGGTGGCGGCGGGTGCGAGGCTGGGCCGAGATTCTTCGCCTGCGGGCTCAGGATGACACATCAGAGTGGATGACACTTTGGGAGGCGATGATGCAAGAGGATAGGTGGCACACGGGTGCGGGTGAGAGACGAGGGGAGAACCCCCAACGGGCACTTGCACGTGGATGCGGCGCCTTGACACAGCTTTTGCGCCGCGCTAGCGCACGCGATATCGTTCAACGACCGCCCGCAGGGAGACGCCCAGGCCGGGCGTGTTGGGCACTTCCACGAAACCATCAGCCACCTGCAAGCGGGGCATGGTGATGTCCGTGTTCAGGGGAGAGCCTTCCATGGACCACTCGGTCATGTGCTCGCGCGGGGAGTCCGCCAGCAGGTGCAGCGAGGCGGCCGAGACGATGCCAATGCTGAAGGCATGGGGCCCACACCAGGCGCCCTGCGTCTCCGCTGTCTGCGCGATGCGCTCCCAGCCAGTAGAGGTCGGACTCCGCCAGGGCGTGGGCGCGTTCCAGTGTGTTCGTGAGGTCCCAGCAGAGCCCCACATCAATCATGAGGCGGCAATGCCTCCCGCGCCGTTCGCACCAGGGCGACGTCCTGCCGCCGATCCTGCCCGAAGCCACCCCAGCCGAACTTGATTGCCGTAAACCCGGTCGCCACGAAGCGCTCGGCGTTGCGGCGCACGTTATCGAGGTCGGCCGGGTCCTCCGGGAAGAGGACGCTGGCACAGGCGCGCGCAGCCGCTCCCGGTAGCGCCCGCCCAGGAGTTCGGAGACAGGTGCGCCGTAGACCTTGCGCTTGAGATCCCAGAGCGCGATCTCGGCCGCGCTGATGGCGGTCAGTCTCGCGCTGGCGCCGCCCGGATACAGGGTGCCATCCCACAAGCGCTGCACCATCGGTTCAATCTGCAGCGGGTCCTGCCCGATGAGGAGATCCCGCAGGCCCATGCCGATGGAGTTGGAGATCGGCGCGCTGAAGATTGCCTCCAGCACGGAGGGGATGGAGTCTCCTTCGCCGATGCTCTCCACCCCCTCGCCGGTGACGATGCGCACGAAAAAGGCAGCCTGCGAGCCATCGCAGACCGGCCGACCTGCGGCAGGCGCAGCGGGATAGTGTCCACGGCGGTGATGCGCATCGCCGCCCCTCATACAAGATCGATGACGGAACGTCCTGGAGGATAGCCGCGTGCGCGGAGATGGCGCAGGCAACCGCGGCCCAGGCTCAATCCTCCAACCCGGCAATGCGCATCAACCGTTGATCACCCTGCCATCGGCGACTGTTCAGGCTGCCGACCGCTCGCTGATGGGACGCCGGCGCAGGGCAGGTTGTTGCAGCGCTTGCGGCACGTAAGCCTGGTCAAGCCTGCCGACGTCGGTGCCGGGCGGGACGATCTCATCGATACGGGTGAGGATGTCGTCGGTAAGGGAGACCTCCATTCCTGCAAGAAGGTCGTCGAGATGCTCCATGCTGCGCGCCCCGAGAAGCGCGCTCGTGACCCCAGGGTGCGCGATGGTGAATGCCATGGCAAGGTGCGTCATCGGGAGGCCAGCCTCCTCGGCGAGTGGGATGAGCTGCTCGACGGCGTCGAGGCGGCGCTCGTCGCTGAATGCCTTCAAGATCTTCGCGCGGCGCACGTCGGTGACCTGCCCGCGCCGGACCCGTCCGGTGAGCATGCCCTGCCCCAGCGGGCCCCACACGACGGCGCCCATGCCGTACCGCTGAAGCGCTGGCAAGACCTCGGATTCGATGCCGCGGGTGAGGATCGAGTACGGCGGCTGTTCGGTGTGGAACCGTTCAAGGCCGCGCCGCTCAGCGACCCACTGCGCTTCGACGATGTCGGATGCGGGCGTGGTCGACGACCCGATGGCGCGGACCTTGCCGCTACGGACGAGGTCCGTGAGCGCCGAGAGGGTTTCCTCGATGTCGGTGTCCGGGTCAAGCCGATGGATCTGGTAGAGGTCGATGTGATCGGTTTGCAGACGGCGCAGGGAGTCCTCGACTGCGGTCATGAGCCAGCGTCGCGATGTGCCGCGCTGGTTCGGGTCCTCGCCTATTGGACGGCCGAATTTCGTCGCCAGGACGACGTTGTTGCGGCGGCCCTTCAGCGCTCGGCCAACAATCTCTTCCGAATCTCCGTACGAGTCAGCGGTGTCGATAAAGTTGATGCCTGCGTCGATCGCCTTGTGGATAATCCGGATCGAGTCCTCGGGGTCGGGGTTGCCAAAACTGGATGCAAACATGAGCGTCCCAAGGGCATAGGGGCTGACCTTGATGCCGGTCCGGCCCAGGGTGCGGTACTGCATGCGTCTGTCTCCAATCGATAGGTCCAACGTGCGAGGGCATTCCCTGACGGTGTACCATCTGATAACCGGAATGCCTTTCCGCAAATATACGGAAACACTTTCCGGAAAGCAAGAGGGAATCATGGGACACATCGATGTTGGTGGCTCCGAACCGGTAGGGTCGGACAGGAATGCACGGCGCAGCCAGCGCTCTGATGCGAAACGTAACGTCGGCGCTCTGCTCGAGGCCGCGAAAACTGTCTTTGCGAGATCAGGCGTGGACGCACCGGCAAAGGAGATTACGGATCTCGCTGGCGTCGGAGTCGGGACGCTGTACCGGCACTTTCCGCGCCGCTCAGACCTGATTGTTGCGGTGCTGCAACACGAGATCGACGAATGTGCCAACGCCGCAACGTCTCTCGGCACGACGCACGAGCCGTGGGAAGCTCTCAAGAAGTGGATCGAACGCTTCACGGCGTTCGTTGGTACGAAGCACGGACTGGCTGCAGCTCTGCACTCGGGCGATCCCGCGTTCAATGACCTCCCGCGCTATTTCACCGACCATCTCGAGCCAGCCCTCGACCGACTTCTCGACGCGGCGCGCAGGAGTGGGGATGTTCGAGCGGACATCACGGCCAGCGATATCCTGCTCTCGGTGGCGCTTATGTGTCAGCCCGTCCAGGGCCAGGACCTACATTTCAACGCACGCGTGATCCGTATCTTCATTGAAGGGCTTCGCCACCCGTTCCCGTGAGTCCGGAGCCGCGCACCGTTGAGCAGCACTGAGTGGCGTCCAGCCCATGTCCAGGATTCGAGAGACCCCAGGCAATATTCTGGGTGATCCGCCCTAATGCCGGATCACCGCCTCAATGGAGGCGCGGGTGCTCGGACTCTCTGGCGCGGTGAAGAAGCGCGCCGGTTCGGCGATCTCCACGATCTGACCAGCGTCCATCATCACCGAGCGGTCAGCGACCTCCCGCGCGAAGCCCATCTCGTGCGTCACCACCACCATCGTCATGCCCAGAGTTAACCGGTGGCGTCATGCCAGAAGCGGCGCGATCCGCGGCCAGAGCGCGTCGATCTCCGCCAGGTCCCCAGCATCCAGCGGCAGGAACTCGGGATCACGCATCAGGGTGCTGGTGAAGACGCCGCGACGGCGCAGCACCTCTTTGGAGACGGCCATCCAGGCGCTCATCTCCAGGGCCAGCAGGGGCAGAATCTGCTGATGGACGGCGCGGGCACGAGTTGTATCTCCCGCCCGCCAGGCATCGTAGATCGTGACCAGCACGTCGCAGACACCAGCCGAAGGCATGGAGCCGATCACGCCGCGCGCCAGTTCATTCGGTAGGTGCATGCCCGCCATGCCACCAAAGACGCCCTGCAGCTTTGGCGATGCACCAGAGATGACATCCCCAATGTTCCGCGTCGGAGGCAGCCGCTCTTCCTTGATGTAGGTCACGAGCGGGATTTCCTCGACCAGCCGCAGCACGACTGACGTGGGCAGGCTGACTCCGAAGGGGGGTGGGGCGTTCTGTACGATGACCGGCAGTTGCGCCGCATCGGCGATGGCCGCGTAGTAGGCCATGACGCCGTCGGTGGTCGGCTTGCGGACGTATGGGGGCAGGGCCATCACTGCGGCGGCCCCGACCTCCCGGGCGTGCTGGGCAAACTCCAGCGCTGCCTGTGGGCTGGGGGCGGCGACGTTGGCCACCACCGGGACGCGCCCTGCCGCTTGTTCGACCGTGCTCGCAACGACCTGCCTGCGCTCGGCGTCGGTGAGCACCATGAACTCACTGGCCAGCGCGGGAATCACCAGGCCATGCACGCCGCGGCGGATGCAAAACTCCACCTCGCGCCGCAGGGCATCGTCATCAATGCGGTCGAGCGGTTGTGCAGGAACGAAGGGGATCTGCAGGACCGGCAGGATGCCGGCCAGGTTGGGAGCTGACACAGGAACGGTCCGCCTCATTGCGCGATGGAACGCTGCACAGCCCCGACCAGCGCGACGGTGTGTCGCGCGTACGCCTGGCTACCGTTCCGTTGCCAATCCTGTTCCGCAGTCTAACAAAGGGTTGCGGAGCGCGCCTGTGGCAGCGCGGCCGGCTCGGGGGGTCTCAGCGTGTGGTCAGGAAAGCTCCTGCCGCACGACGACATCGGGTTTGGCGCTGCGCGAAGACTTGCGGCGGATCGCCAGCTCTCCGCCGGCACGGTCTGCAAGGAGGCGTTGCAACTCCACCGCGAAGCGGAGCGTGGCATCGTCCGCGTTCGAGGTGGAGTGCACGACGACTGGAGGACCCTCTACGGGAGGCACGAAAATGATTTCGAAGCGCGTTGATAAGCGTCGCACACAGCCTCCTGCCGGGTTCTTCCTCGGACCACGCACGTAATATGGACGAAAGGAAGTGGGTTATGCAATTCGAAGGTTTGCGCAACGTTGTGCGATACATATCATCACGAGATTTATACTTTTCATCGAAAATGGCGTGATGGTGTGGATGCGGAAGCCCGGGTGGACGGTGTGAGCGGTGCTCGCGCGGGCACCGAGCGATCCGACGCGGGATGTGCGTGGTCTGACATTGGCCACCGGCAAGACACGCCAGCAGCCTGGGCCCGCGCTCCGTTCCCAGGCCCGCATGCTTCGTGGCCTTCTCATCGACACAGGGCAGCGGGTCTCCTGCCTGAACATGGCCGGCAACCCGTATGTGATGGGACAGCGCGTGAATGGCAATGGCGATAGACGCTACGGAAAGGATGAAGACGCGCTGCTCTTATCAGTTCAGCGAGCAGCCCATTCTCCGATGCGCCCCTCCCCGTGCGCACACTCAGAACACAGGCCACCGGCCCCGGGTGGAATCCGGGGCCGGTGGCC
>JALYWD010000748.1 GCA_030852885.1 Chloroflexota bacterium
GGCGTCGTGCGCATCGACTCGGCAGCGGGCGTCGATGCCTGGGCCGAAGACCCCGCGGGCAACACCGAGACCATCGCGGAAACCTTCCGTCGTGCCAGCGAGGCGGCGGCAAAGTACGGCGAGCGCCTGGCCTGCGAAGGCGAGATCTGCTGGGGCGGCATGCATTCCTGGCGCGACATGGTGGACTTGCTGGAGAAGGTCGATCAGCCGGGGCAGGTCGGGTTCCAGGCCGACATGTCCCACACCCTCCTCTACACGCTGGGGGCCAATGCGCCGCAGCACCGCCTCGTCAGCGAGGATTTCGACTGGGACCGGGCCGAGCTCGACGAGGGGCTGCGCAAGGTCACGGCGGCACTTCGGCCGTGGACCATCGATTTCCACGTCGCCCAGAACGACGGCACCGTGTTCGGCTCCGGCTCGCACGACAAGACGGGCCGCCACTGTACGGTGCACGATCCCAACGGCAAGCTCGATATCGTTGCCCACGCCGGGTTCTGGATGCGCGGCGAAGACGGCGAGCCAACACGAGCCTTCCAGCACATCTGCTGGGACGGCTGCATGTTCCCGAACGAGACGATGCTGGATCAGCAGACCTGGAACGATGTTCTCGGCGCCATGATCGCGGTCCGGGATGCCCACGGCTGGGACGACTAACCGCCCAGTCTGCGCGGGGCGTTGTGAAACGCCCCCATGTCGCCACGAAGGAGCGTTGCCAATGACGGCCAAGCGCACGCTGAACGTTGGGTTGGTCGGTTGTGGCTTTATGGGCCGCACGCACTCAAACGCCTGGAGCCACGTCAACCAGTTCTTCGACCTGGAGGTACAGCCAGTCCTGAAGGCCGTCTGTGCCCGCAATCCTGCCACCGTGGCGGCATTTGCCGGCCAATGGGGCTATGAATCCACGGAGACCGACTGGCGCGCGCTGGTGGCCCGTGATGACATCGACATCATCGATATCGCCAGCCCGAACGATACCCATGCGGAAATCGCCATCGCCGCCGCCAGGGCCGGCAAGATGGTCACGACGGAGAAGCCCCTGGCGCGTGGCGGCGCGGAGTCCGAAGCCATGGTGGCCGCGGTCGAGGCGGCCAGCGTGCCGAACATGGTCTGGTACAACTACCGGCGGGTTCCGGCCGTTACGCTCGCCAAGCAGCTCATCGACGAGGGGCGGCTGGGCCAGATCTTCCACTACCGCGCCAAGTTCCTGCAGGACTGGACCATCTCCCCGGACCTGCCGCAAGGTGGCGCCGCCCTGTGGCGGCTCGATGTCAACGTGGCCGGCAGTGGCGTCACGGGCGATCTCCTGGCGCACTGCATCGACACCGCGCTCTGGCTGAACGGCGGTATAGACCGTGTGGCGGCCATGACCGAGACCTTCATCAAGGAGCGCCACCATAACGTCACCGGCAAGACCGAACCGGTGGGCATCGATGACGCCAGCGCGTTCCTGGCCCGCTTCGACAACGGCAGCATCGGCACCTTCGAGGCAACCCGCTACGCACGCGGCCACAAGGCCCTCTATACGTTCGAGATCAACGGCGAGCACGCGTCAATCGCGTGGGATCTCCATGATCTGAACCGCCTCGCCTACTTCGATCACGGCGATGAAGGGCAGGTGCGCGGCTGGCGCTCGATCCACATTACGGATGGCGACCATCCGTATATGTCGCACTGGTGGGTACCCGGCCTCTCGATCGGCTACGAGCACTCGTTCGTGCACCAGGCGGCGGACTTTCTGCAAAGCCTCGCGGGCGGCCCGCCGATCTCCCCCACCTTTCGCGAAGCCCTGGCCACGGACTACGTCACCGACGCCGTCCTGTCATCCGCGCGCAGCGAGAAGTGGGAATCGGTCCAGCACGTCGACTGACGCGCGTGGCTGGGTGCCACGCGTTTCTCGCGCCCTCGCTTCGCGAGAAGCGAATTACTTCTTGCGTGGCGCGCCCTTGGCGGGCGCGCTGCCCGGCGGTGTCCAGCCCTCCGGCAGGCGGGCCTCCGCGCCAAAGAAGAACTCTTCCATCTGGTCGCGCAGGATGCGACGGGTCTCAGGATCTGCCGGATTCAAGCCATAGTGGTTGATCAGGATCGTCATGTGGGGCTGCCAGAGCGCGTAGGCATCCGCGGAAACATTCTCGTAAATACGCTGCCCCAGGTCCCCTGGAAAAGGTGGCTTCTCCAGTCCCGGCAATTCCTGCCCATACTTGACGCATTGCACCATTCTCGGCATCGTTATACCCATTTCGTCAAACGTTCTCCTTGCGGGCACCACCCATGTACAGGCAACCGTAGATGACCGCCACCGGAGCGTCAACGCCCAACGTTGCGCAACCAACCAGCACTATCGTCCTCCTGGGCCGGCCCTGTGGCAACACATCCGCCGCCCTCAACGTGCTACAGGATGCAGGTGTCGAGCTGACGGCGGTGATCCTGGCGGCCCCGGCGTCCACACCGCACGAGGAACCGGCAGCGCGTGACCGCTGCCCGGTGTACCGGGCGCCCACCCCACGGGCTACCGGGCGACTCCTGGAAAGCCTCCGACCCGATCTCATCCTTGCCGCCTGCTATCCGTGGCGTCTTTCAGCGCAGGCCCGCGCGGCGGCGCGGTGCGGGGTCTTGAACATCCATCCGTCGCCGCTGCCGCACGGCCGCGGCCCTGATCCCGTCTTCTGGGTGTACCGGCACGGAGTTCATGACACGGGCGTAACGGTCCACCTGATGGACGACGGCCTGGATTCCGGGCCGATCCTGGCTCAACAACGGCTGGCTGTGCCCGAGAAGCTGGACGCGGTCACGCTGGAGCGGCATCTCTTCGCAACCGGAGCGAGCATGGCCGCGAGCCTGGTGTCACGAGTCCTCGCTGGCGAGGTTGCCGCTGTCCCGCAAGATGACCTGGCAGCCTCGTATCAGCCCGCTCCAGCCGCGCACGACTGGATCATCTCACCGCTCCTGCCCGCCGCCTGGGCCTGGCGCTTCGCCAGGGGCGTCGCGCCGCTGCGGGGCCCGCTCACGGTGCACACGGGGGGAAACCTCGTGCCGGTACGACGCGCGATCACCTGGGGGGAGCACGGTGACCCGCCGGACGAGTTGCCCGCCGGGGCCATCCCGGTCCGGTTTCGCCCCGGGTGGGTGGTATTCGAATAGTCAGGGCGCCGCGATCAGGCGCAAAAAACGGGGCCGGCATGACCGGCCCCGTGCGCCAGAACTCGTTGTCTCTCGCGCGGGCTAGATGGCGTCGCGGGCAGTCACCTCAGCGCGCTCAGCGTCGCGGCGCACGTGCGCGGCAGCGTCCTCGACGTGCTCGGCCGCATCAGCGGTGGCGGCACTGGCGGAAGCCTTCAGGTCATCAACACGCGACGTGGTCGTGGTTGTGGCCGGCACAACTGGAGCGGCAGCCTCTTCGCGGAATTCCTTCACGCCCTGGCCAAGCGACTTGGCGATTTCCGGCAGCTTGCCAGCACCGAAGATGATCATGATGATAACGAGAACAATGACGAGTTCTTGCCAACCGAGTCCGGCCATTTACTTTCCTCCCGTCCGGGGGCATCGTTGCGGGTCGTCACCCACCGGTATGGGCGCCGCCTTGCGCTCGTGGTGTTCTACCACGAACGTGCATCAATCTGCCGCTACTGCGTGATATCGACTCGCATCCCCATGGGCGCCCACTGGTACATCCAGTCCGCAACGTCCATAGGCAGGTTGATGCAACCGTGGCTCATTGGAGTGCCAAAGTTATTATGCCAGTACGTCCCATGGATGGCATGCCCACCGTCGGTGAAATACATGACATCCGGGACGTCTGGCACGTTGTAGTACTCCCCACCCAGCACGCCCTCCATCGTTTGTGAAGGGAGCTTGGAGAGCACGTGAAACTCACCCGGCGGCGTCTGGAATCCCGCGCGTCCGCTGCTGATATACCCCTGCCAGAGGACCGTGTCGCCCTGGTATGCCCACAGGTACTGCAAGGTGAGATTGATCATCACCCAGCGCTCGCCATTGGGATCCGCGAGGGAGCCATCGATCGCGGTAATCGGTGGCGGGGTGAAGAGGTCTTCGCTGTAACTCGGGAGTTCACCCTGGGGCGTCGCGTCGGTCTCCAGGCCCAGGCGCTCAACCGCCATCTTGCCGATCGGCATCACCTCGGGTTGTTCGCCCGCGACCTGCGCGAGCTTCCCCCGCTCGAACACCTGGTAGGTGACGCCATCGACCTTGTACTGCTCGGTCAGGGGATCACCGAGGTAGCTGGCGCCTCCGGTTTCGTCCCAGAGTTCCTTGAATGCGCCCGCAACGCCGTGCCCTGTATCAGGAATGAACTGCCATGACAACGAATCAGGGCGCGCGACATTGGACGGCATCGGCACCCAGGCCCGTGCGGCCAGGGCAGCTTCGTTCGCCTCCGCGCTGCCACTGCCCGAGGCGCGGCGCACCATGAACGGCTGCAGTTGCCGGCCCAGGTCGCCAAAGTGGACGACCCGCCCTTCCGGATCGGACGGGTGGTACTCGAACCGCCCGTAGTCGTAGTACTGGACGATCACATCGTCTTCGGTCAATTCGGCGGTGATGGGGTTGCCCCAGGAGGTTGTGCCACCCCACTCGCGCCAGGCATCGAGGAACACGCCATCGACACTGTGGCCGGTGTCCGGGATGTAGACCGTCGAAGGCGGGCTCCAGTTCTGGTACCCCGGCGGCGGCCCCGAGGGCGGCGGCGCCAGCCACGGCGTGGTGTAGACCTCTTCCGGCTCGGCGGCGACCGCGGCCTGCTCCTGCGGGGCAGCAGCAGCGCCGTCCGTCGTCACCGGGTTCTCGACCCACTGCCCGTTCTCGTCCCAGGAAACAGCCATGCCCGTGGCCGGGTTGATGAGGTTCCCGGCGCTGTCGTAGTAGAGACCCGCGCCGGCGTCGATGGGATAGCCGTTGGCGCCGATAGCCAGAGGCGCTCCCGTCACCGGATCGAGCAGGTTGCCATTGGCGTCGTAGATCGGCTCAGGCTCGGTCCACGCCCCCACACCATCCGGCGCCGCACTTGCGTCCCATGAACCGTCATCCGTCCAGGTTCCCTGGTCAACCGCATTGGGGTCGACCCAGCCGCCAGTATCGACGGCATTGGGATCGACCCAGGTCGTGTCGCCCTGGTCGTCCCACGAGGTCTCCGTCCACTGCGGATCAGCGGCTGGATCAACCCAGGTGTCACTGGCGATCTGGTCTTGCGCCAGGACCGGCGCGGTGATGGTTCCGAATATGGCGGCAGCGCTGAATGCCAGCACGGCCAGACGTAGGGGCGCCTTCCCCCGGCTCCGCCCTCTCATCGTGGTACCCCTCAACGTGCACGCGATGTTGCATCACTGGCCTGCCGGGCCCAACTCCCGGCACGCCAGCGCCCAGTGCAGGTTTCCGACTCTTGGCGGGCGGAGAACCAACCTTCGCGGGGCGATATGCTTGACCGCAGTCTAGCGAACCTGCCCCGCACCTGCAACAGGTTTGGGAAGTACGTACGTATAAATATGACGTTCAGGCGGTATAAGCAGAAATAGCGCAGAATATTACAATGTCGCGGACAACTGTGACCTTAGCTACGAAAGGTTAGTGGGCAATCATCCTGCCGGGGCCAGATCAAAATCGAGGCTGATATCCAGCGCTGGCGCGGAGTGCGTCAGGGCGCCCACGGAAATCAGGTCCACGCCCGTCGCCGCGATCTCGCGAATCGTGGCGAGGTTGACGCCGCCCGAGGCCTCCAGCAACGCGCGCCCCTGCGTGAGCGCCACCGCCTCGCGCATTTCCGCCACGCTCATGTTGTCCAGCATCACGA
>JALYWD010000017.1 GCA_030852885.1 Chloroflexota bacterium
CGCCTCCGCCAGCGGCACATCTGCCGGCAGCCGCAACGGCATGACTGAGGCAATCGCTTCCAGCACCAGGTTGGGATCGGTCACTGAGGCGAGCGGCACCCACCACACGCCGTCCGGGAAGTTGTCCAGTTCATCCGCGCCCACTTGCACGGAAAGCCGTGATTTACCGACGCCGCCCGGACCGAGCAGCGAAATCAAGCGGTCACCCGAGCGCAGGGCATCATGCACCCGCGCGAGGTCCGCCTCCCGCCCAACAAGGCGCGTGGGTTGTACAGGCAGGTTGTGCGGGCTGCCATCCAGGCTCCGCAGCGGCGGAAATTCGTCTGGTAGCCCCGGTACAGAGACCTGGAAGACTGGCTCGGCCTCCAGCAAGTCCCGCAGCCGATGGCGTCCGAGGTCGACCATCGCGGCATTGTCCGGTGAGGCACCGACCTTCGCCCGGGCGGCGGCCGTGAGCAGAATTTGGCCGGCATGCGACACGGCGGTCAGTCGAGCGAGACGGTTGAGCGCGGGCGCCAGGTAGTCGCCGCCGCGAGGCGTCGCCTCGCCGATCTGGATCGCCATGCGTGGGAGTTGCTCGGCGGGCCAGAGGCCAACGTAGGCCCGTTGTGCCGCGATAGCCGCAGCGAGCGCACGGGAGGCGCTTGGGAAGGCCGCCTGCGCCGACTCGCCTATGACCTTGAATACGGAGCCATCGTGCTCGAGCGCCGCTGCCTGAAGCACTACGACCATCTCGTCAACGCGATCAGCGGTCAGCTGATAGTTCGTGTCCCAGCCAACAGCAGCGCTCTCCAGGTCGGCAAACAGGAACGCAACGACACCGGACGGCAATTCGGGCACAGCATCCACTCCGGGCAGCGGCAATTCAACCTGGGCAGGATAATGCCAGCAACGAGTACGAAAGTATCAATCAGGGGACCAAATGCCCTCAGCAGATACGACTTCTCATGCCGGAGTAGCGGCGCAGCGCTTCGAGCCCAAAGCGCTCCTGGAGCAAGCGCAGATCCAGGACCTGGCTCTGTCGCCTGACGGCAACACCATCGTCTACAGCCGGAGGGTCGTCTGTGGGAACCGCTACTGCACCCACCTCTGGCGAACCGACTGGGCAGGAGCACCAGCCCGCCAACTGACATTCGCGCAGGCGAACGACGTGGAGCCGGTCATTTCTCCAGACGGCGCCACGACGGCGTTTGTCTCCAACCGCAATGGCAAGAACCAGGTCTGGCTGCTGCCGTTGCAGGGCGGAGAACCTCGCTGCGTTGCGCCGGAGGTTTCTGGCGTCAAGAGTGTCTGGTGGTCGCCAGACGGTACGAAGCTCCTGGCGCTCGCGGCCAGTGGCGTTGAACGGCTCTCGGTCGGAGACCCGGACGATCCCACCGCGCGCGTCATCGATGACTTCTGGTGGCGCCTGGACAGCGTCGGCTTCCTGAACCAGCTCACCAGCGCCTGGGTCATTGACCGTGCATCTGAGCAGGCCACCCGGCTCAGCGATGTCGAATGGGAGGTGCTCGACGCGCAGTGGCTTGGCAACGATGCCGTCGTCGTTGTCGCGGACGCCGGAGCCGACGCTGGCATGCGCCGGCGCAACGAGGAGGCGGCAGCCTGGAAGCTGCGCCTGGACGGCGAGGCAGTTCCGGAGAAACTGGCCGAACTGCCAGGTGGCGTCGTGTTGGCGCGGCCCGAACCCGCGGGAGAGCGGCTGGCCATCATCGGCCACGAGCGGCCCCGGCAACCCAACTGGGCGGACAACCACCTGTTCCTGGCGGAGGGTGACGAGGTGCGGCGCCTCGCGCCGGAACTGGATCGGCCGTTCGAGAACGTTTCGACGGGGGACCAGTTGGTGCGTGGCTCCCGGATGGCGTGCTACTGGCGTGAGGACGGCGCCATCGTTGCGCTGGTTGGAGACCGGGGCCGGGCCTATCCGTACCAGATCAGCCCCGAGAACGGAGATGCAACGGCGCTCCTCGGTGGCGATGTGGTCACCAATGTGTTGGCTCTTGCACCGGGGAAGCTGGCGCTGCTGGCGAGCGTGAATGGTCAACCAACCGAAATCTTCGCGCTGGAGGATGGCAAGCTACGGGCGCTGACCTGCAACGGGTCGGACTGGATGCGGCCCTTTGCCCGCCGGCCTCGGAACGTCTCGATTCCGCACCAGGACGGCTACGACATCGAGACGTGGATCGTGGATCGAACGGAGAACGCCGATCAGCCGGGACCAGTGATCGTGCAGATCCACGGTGGGCCACATGCCGCGCACAGTCCCACGCCCTGGCTAGAGATGCTGGCGCTTGCTGACGCGGGATACACAGTGCTGTATCCCAACCCGCGGGGATCGAGCGGCTACGGCGAGGCGTTCGCGGCAGCGGCACACGGCGCATGGGGACCGGTCGGTAGCGAGGACATCCTGCGGACCGTGCAGTGGGCTGTGGAGGAGGGGATTGCGGATCCCGAGCGGATTGGGGTCATGGGGCTGTCTTTCGGCGGGTTTCTCACCGCGTGGCTGCTGGGACACCATCCAGGGGTCTTTCGCGCGGCGGTGAGCGAGAATCCGGTCAGCAACTTCGTGTCGTGGTACGGCGGATCGGATCTCCAGGGGTACACCGATGAACGCTTTGCCGGCCTGGGCAAGCTGCCAGAGGACGTTAATGCCTTCCTGGCAGCGTCCCCGATGACGGCAATCCACCACAACACGGCGCCCCTGCTCTTGCTGCAGAGTGAAGGTGACCTGCGTTGCCCGCCTGAGCAGGCCGAGACGCTCTTCACCATTCTCAAATTGCGCGGTGTTCCTGTGCAGATGGTGCGCTATCCCGGCGAGCCGCATTTCCTCGCCGGGATAGGCCGTCCAGACCGCCGGGTCGATCGCATGGAGCGCATCGTCGGCTGGTTCGAGACGTATCTCTAACGGCTACTCGTCATCAGCGGATGCTGAGGTGCTTGCGTCCCGGATGGATTCGACCACTCCGGCATCCGCCAAGGTCGTAGTGTCCCCAAGTGGCCGGCCCGCGGCGATATCGCGCAGCAGGCGGCGCATGATCTTGCCCGAGCGAGTCTTGGGCAGATCCGGCGTGAACATCACCTGGCGAGGGCGCGCAATGGCCCCGATCTTCGTGGCTACATGCTGCCGTAATTCTTCGCCAAGGCCTGGCGTCGGCTCGACCTCGGACTTGAGAATCACGAAGCAGAAGATTGCCTCGCCGGTGACATCGTCCGGCCGGCCGACAACAGCGGCTTCGGCGACCCGCTTGTCATCCACCAGCGCGCTCTCGATCTCGATTGTGGAGAGGCGGTGGCCGGAGACGTTCATGACGTCATCGACGCGGCCCATCAGCCAGTAGTCGCCGTCCTCGTCGCGGCGCGCGCCGTCACCAGCAAAATACATCCCTGGGTAGCGGCTCCAGTACGTCGCCTTGTAGCGCTCGGGATCGCCGTAGATGCCGCGCAGCATCGATGGCCACGGCTTCTTCAGTACGAGGTAGCCGCCCTGGCCGAGCGGTACGGAGTTGCCACGGTCATCAACCACGTCGGCTTCAACGCCGGGCATTGGCCTGGTGGCGGAACCGGGCTTCGTGGTGGTGATGCCGGGCAGCGGGGAAATCATGATGCCGCCGGTTTCCGTCTGCCACCAGGTATCGACGATGGGACAGCGCCCGCCGCCAATATGCTCGTGGTACCACATCCACGCTTCGGGATTGATGGGCTCGCCGACGGTGCCCAGCAGCCGCAGGGACGACAGGTCATGCTGCGCCGCGTGCTGCGGGCCCCACTTCATGTGGGCGCGGATGGCGGTCGGCGCCATGTAGGCCACGGTCACGCCGTACCGCTCTACGATCTCCCACCAGCGCGACGGGTTCGGCCAGTCAGGCGTTCCCTCGTACATGACGCCGGTGGTGTGGTTGGCCAGCGGCCCGTACACAATGTACGAGTGCCCGGTTACCCAGCCAATGTCTGCCGCCGCCCAGAAGACATCCTCGTCCTTGATGTCGAAGACACTGCGGTGCGTGCTGGCGACGACGGTGAGGTAGCCGCCGGTCGTGTGCAGGATGCCTTTGGGCTTGGCGGTAGTGCCAGAGGTGTAGAGCAGGTAGAGCATATCCTCGCTCTCCATGCGCTCCGGTTCGCACCAGTCGGCCTGGCCCGGCACCAGGTCGTGCCACCAGATATCACGGCCCTCGGTCATCCCCACATCCTGTTTGGTTCGTTCCACCACCAGGACGTGCTCGATTGTGGTTGTGTGCTCCAGCGCGGTGTCCACGTTCTCTTTCAGACCGCTGGCCTTGCCACGGCGAAATCCGCCGTCCGCCGTGATCACCAGTTTGGCCTGGGAATCGTTGATGCGGTCTGCCAGCGCCTCGGACGAGAAGCCGCCGAAAACAACCGTGTGGGGCGCTCCGATACGGGCACACGCCAGCATGGCAACGGGGAGTTCCGGAATCATCGGCATATAGATGGCAACGCGGTCTCCGCGCTGCACCCCGAGTTTCCTGAGGGCGTTGGCCGCCTGGTTCACCTCTGCGTAGAGGTCCTGGTAGGTGATGGTCCTGCGGTCGCCCGGTTCGCCTTCCCAGTAGTAGGCAACCTTGTCCCCACCTCCGGCATTCACGTGGCGATCGAGACAGTTGACCGAGACGTTCAGTTGGCCGCCGTCAAACCAGCGAGCGAACGGCGGGTTCCACTCCAGGACGGTGTCCCAGGGCTTGTACCAGTCCAGGCTGGCTGCCTCTTCCGCCCAGTAGCCTTCCAGGTCATCTGCCGCACGCTGGTAGATGGCCGGGTCGTTGACATTGGCCTGGGCGGCAAACGCGGCCGTTGGCGGAAACTCGCGCTGCTCGTCGAATAGTGTCTCGATTGCAATGGCGTGCTGATCCGCCTGCGGCTGGCCGCCTCCGCTCATGTCGCTCCCTCGCGTTATGGGGCATCGCTGCCCGCGGCATGCGTACGGGCGAATAGCCCGTGCCCCGGCAAGCATCCGAACGAGGCGAGTATAACCGGGGTATTGAGGCAATTCTGCGTGCCAAAGTTCAGCGAGGGCGCGCAGAATGGGGATCAATGTTCCCGGCGCCAACGGAGAGGAAGGGCATCATGATGAGGAATTCGGGGAATGCTCCGGAAGTCGATCCGAAGCTCGAAGTGACCGTGGCGGATGTCGCGGCGAACAGGAACGCCATTGAGCAACTGATTGACGTGCGCGAACTGGATGAGTGGCAGGAAGGGCGCATTGCCGGTGGGAAGCTGATCCCCATGAGCGAGTTCGTGGCCCGGGTGGAGGAAATCGACCCTGCGCAGCCGATCATTGTCTACTGCCGATCAGGTGGACGCAGTCTGGTGGTTGCGGAGGCGTTGCAGAACGCCGGCTACGACGCCAGAAGCATGGCAGGCGGCATGCTGGAATGGGAGCGTGCTGGGCACCCTGTCGAGCGATAGGGGCGCTAGCGAGTCGCGACGGCGCGATCGACGGCGGTGGCATGTGCCTGTAGCTCGATGCCGTCGTTGATTGGCTCGAGCTGGACCGTCCCGTAGCGGCGCTCCAGACCACGCGCAATCAGCCAGTCGGTGAGCGCCGGGTTCTTGGGCAGCAACGCGCCGTGCAGGTAGCAGCCAAGGGCGTTGCGATAGCGTGCGCCTTCGGTTCCATCCTTGCCGTTGTTGCCGCGCCCCACCCGCACCGTGCCCATTGGGTGGAGACCTGGCCCGAGCGTGGTTAGCCCGCTGTGGTTCTCGAACCCCACCAGCGTGCCCCACTCCGAATCGATGACGACGTTGCCTATGAAGCGCTCCGGGCCGGCCACGCTCACAGCGTCAATGATGCCGACGCCAGGCAGGACTTCGGCCGCGTGGGGCCGGTACTCGTGCCCCAGGAGTTGGTAGCCGCCGCAGACGGCGAGCAGCGATGCGCCCGCCTCAACGGCGGCGGCCAGGGCTTGTCCCTTGGCGCCCTGCAAGTCACGAGCAACCGCGACCTGCTCCTGGTCCTGGCCTCCCCCCCAGAAGAAGCAATCGATGTCGCCAGGAATCGGCTCACCGACGTTGATCTCGCGCACTGTGGTGGAAATGCCCCGCCACTCGGCGCGACGTTGCAGCGCGATCACGTTGCCACGGTCGCCGTAGATGTTCATGGTTGCGGCATACAGCCAGCCAATGGTCAGGTGCATGGGATTGCCTCACTGTTCCCAGAAATGTGCCACCGCACCGCGATCAGCCAGCGTCTTTCGAAGCCCCAGCAGCGCGGTGTAGGTGAGGAGCACGTAGCCTGGTGCGCTGTCTGGCAGCGAATCAACGAACGCGTCAAGACCGGCAGCCAGGTCCGCTGGAACTAATGCGATACGGTGGTCGGGGAGTCCCGCGTACTTGAGACGGTTGGCCATATCCGCGCCGCGAATGCCTGTTGTTGATATGGGCGCGGTGCCCTCTGCCAGCATCTCGAAGTCCACATCCCACAGCCATGAGACATCGCGGCCATCAGCGTCCAGGTCATTGATGGCGATGAGCGTTGGAGTGGTCAGGCCGTCCGTCGCGGGCGTGAGCATACGCAGCGTTTCATTGAAGCCAACCGGGTTCTTCACCAGCGCCAGCGTGAGCTGCCGCCCCCGGTAGGTCAGGTGCTCGATCCGGCCAAAGGCCGAGCGATACCCGGCGAGCGCACGCACAATCGTCTCTGCTGGCACGCCAAGCTCACTGGCCGCGGCGATGGCGGCAGTCGCGTTATACGCGTTGTAGAGCCCTGGTACGCGCAACCTCGCATCGACGCGGTCCGCCTGGCGCGCCCGGGTGACCTCGACAGCGACGCCGTCGAGGCCTTCCAGTGTTACGCGTGTTCCGGCGTAGGCGAGTGCTGGCCGTGTATTGCTGCATCCTGGACAGCGCCAGGCACCAAGGTGCGCGCTGTAGAGCCGGTCGTACACCAGGTCAATGCCGCAATTGCGGCACACCTTTGCGTCTGCCGCATGGGGGAGTGAGTCCAGGAGCAGCAGCGGGTTGCGGTCATCCAGCCCAAAGCCAACGCGCTCTGCGGTCATCGACTCAGTAATCGCCGCGAGAGTGGGATCGTCAAGATTGACGACCACCCGTGTTGAGGCAGGGAGATTCTGCAACGACGCGTGCCAGCTCTTCGAGATGGTGTCGAGCTCTCCGTAGCGGTCAAGCTGATCCCGAAAGAGGTTGTTGAGCACGATCACGGAGGGTTGTACCTGCCGCACGATTTCCGGGAACGCTGCCTCGTCGCTTTCGATGACGCCAATGTCCGCGGCAGGGCGCCCCATGACGTCGGACTGTGCGGCGAGTGCACTGGCGACACCACGCACCAGGTTTGAACCGGAGCGGTTGTGCGCCACCTGCTGGCCGTTGGCCTGCAGGATGTCCGCCAGCATCCGGGAGATGGTCGTCTTGCCGTTGGTGCCGGCCACCACGACGCTGCCGGCAGGCAAGCGACGAGCGATCTTGCCCAGCAGCCCGGGGTCGATGCGGTCCGCGACCAGCCCCGGCGCGGCAGTGCCTCCGCCTCTGCCCAGGCGACGGATCATCGTGCCCGTGGCGCGCGCGGCAACAAGCGCTGTGATCAGGCGAGGGTCCGGAGCAATTCGCACGTCACGAGCCATCTGTGAGCACCACCGTGACGACTTCCAGCCGCTCGAACGCGACAAGCGGAATCACCGGAACCGTTTGCGTGTCACCCTTCGCCGCGTTCGGTGGCGCATCGCCGACGCGACCTACCAGGAGACCACCAGGGACTCGCGCGGTGCGCAAGGCAGCACTATCGGTGGTCATGACGAGTTCACCGGGATGCGTCTCCTGATCGCGATCCAGGAAGCGAAGCTCCAGACGCCCGCCGTTCTGCCAGACTCCGAAGACGACGCCATCACCGCCTCCCTCGAGGCGTGCCCCCACCCGTTGTGTGACATCCACAATCAGCATCACCCGCGCCGAGTCTTCCCAGACTTCCGTCACCTGGCCAATGTAGTTTGGCCCCTGGGCCACCACGGCCATCCCGATCTCGACGCCATTGCGCGAACCCTTGTCGATGGTGAGGAATTTCTGCTGATTGGTCGGATCTGGAGCCTGCACGCGGGCCTGGAGCATCTTCCAGGTGGGTCGGTCTTGCTGCAGCTTGGCCTGCAGGCGAAGCTGCTCAACCTCCCGCACATCGGCCTTGAGTTGGGCGTTTTCGGCGGCCAGCGTGTCACGCTCGGCTTTGACGGCGACCAGTTCGCGCTCCAGATCGGCGTTGCCTCTGGTGCCCGAGGCGTTGATCTGGGCAACGACGGGGCCCACGACCGAGCGCATCGCGTCTTTGACCGGATCCAGCGCGCGGCGACTATCCAGTTGAATGAAGGCGAGACTGGTGACCACGAAGAGCGTGACCAGGAAGATGGTCTGCCTCGTGCTCAACGTCGTCAAGGGTGAACCTCATTGGGGCGCATTCGAGCCGCGGCGGGGCGCGGCAGGCCAGAGGACCGGCCAATGTCCGGACCCTGAACGATACCACGCCCGTTCGCTGGGCCGGCCATTTCCAGGAGGTTGCGGAGTGACTTAGTTTCTCGCGCGGCGGATCTCGGAGCCACTCGCCAGCGCCCGCTCATAGAGGTGGAGGGCCTCGGCGACGCGGCCGGTGCCTCGTGCCACACAGGTCAGGGGATCATCGGCGCGGTAGACCGGCATCTTCAGCTCGGTCTGGAGCCGGCGGTCGAGGCCCAGCAGCAGCGCGCCCCCGCCCGCCAGCGTAATCCCCTGCTCCATGATGTCGGCCACCAGTTCCGGCGGCGTCTCCTCGATGGCGGTCTTGACCACCTCCACGATGGTGTTGACCGGCTGCGAGATGGCGTCGCGCAACTCGACCGAGGAGACCTCGACCGCCTTGGGCAACCCCGTCAGCAGGTCCCGCCCCCGCAGCGTCACCCGCAGCTCCTCCTCCAGCGGGTAGGCCGAGCCGG